>JAPKHB010000510.1 GCA_026647295.1 Planctomycetota bacterium
ACGCCGTCGCCCAGATCGAGCCGCAGTTCGAGGCGACCGGTGCCGCCGAGTTTGAGCGTGCCGGCGTCGACGAAGCCAGTGGCCTCCATCGCCGGCGCGGCAGGCTGCGTACTCGGCTCGCCCAGCAGGCTACGCCAGCGCCGGAAGCTCGACTCGCTGAGCCCCTCGCGGGCGCAGAACGGCTCGATCCCCAGGCCGCTCGCGGCAAACCGCGCAAAGACGGTTTCCCACTCCTGGCGGCTACGCCGCCGCCACTTGTTGTTGGTCGCTGTCGCCCTGGTCACTGCCGGCTCCTCCCTGATGAATGTGGGAGGGATTGTTCCGCGTGGGCGCGGGCGGGCAAAGAACGCCGCTCAGTGACCGGTTACGTTGCACGGCAGGATTTACTGAAAACCTCGGGTTATTCGAGGTGCCCCTATGTCATAAGCTGCGCTACCGCCATGAAGCAAAAGACCGTCGCCTCGCTGGCTTTCGAACGGAAGAAGAAACACACAGACCGTCCGCCAGTCCGCCGAGAACGACCACAGTTCGTCGCGTTCCGCACGGCCATCGACGAATGCCCGCCAGGCCGTGTGCGGGTGGCCGAAGGGCCGGTTCGGCGCCGCGCCGATGGGGTCGAAGACCGTCTCGCGTACCTCGACCTCCTCCACGGCCAGCCGCTCCAGATCCGCTTCTTGACCTTCCAGTAGGCGAACCAGAGCCAGCAGCTCACGCCCCACCCGAACCCGAGCACCGGCACCACGATTTCATCGAGGGCCCGATCCCAAAGGTTCGTGTGAACGACACGGATCCCGTCGATCGGGCCCGCCTGTGTGCGCTCCCCTCGCCTCGCCTTCCACAAGAGCCCAAGATAGATCTAGGCGAACAGCGCCACGCCCACGCCGAGGTAGCCATACAGGTAGATCACGGCGCGCCTCCATCCTTCGCGCGCTCCGGTGAACACACGGTCATCCCGCCAACCCCATACCTCTCGCCGCCGCCCGCGGATCCCGCCGTCCCGTTCTGCCGCACGCGGCTCGCCACCACGACCCCGCGCTCGATCTCGAGCAGCAAGTCCCGCTCGAAGGTGCTGCCGTAGCCCATGTACACGTACTTCAACAGCCTACCCTGCGGAATGCGCAAGGTACCGGAGTACCAGTGCGCGAAGACCTACTCCGGAAAGTCAGGAAAGACGGTGGCCAACGAAGCCGCGCTCCCGTCCTCCAAGGTGGCGTTCAACTCCAGCAGGTAGAGGCGATCGTTCTGGATCTCCCACAGACCGACGTAGCCCCGCCACAGCGCCGTGCAGTCCCATCGAAATCCCGGACTCACGCCGCCAAACGCGAAGTAGTCGTCGAGCGGGTTGGCGCACATCGACCAGGTTTGGCCCTAGTACAGCAAGCGCTCGGCGATCTGGGCCGTCATCGTTCCCTTCCCGGCCGGTGTCGGCACGTGGCGCAGCACGTGCACTCGTTCGCCCGCGCCAGCCTCATCGATTCGCGCCCGCCAGCTGCGCCTCGGGCAGCCCTTCCAGCGCGACCCCGCGCTCGCAGGCCAGGTCGAGGAGCCCGACCCGGTGCCAGATGCCGTGGCGCTGCAGGTAGCGCTCGTCGGGCGCCGTGCCGAACCGCGCCTCATAGCGTTCGCGCGCCGCAGCGAGCGCACCGAGCGAAACCATCGGCGTCAGGCAGCGCATGCGCTGCGGCCGCTCACCGGGCGGCAGGCGCAGGAATGCGGGGATGTCCGGGTCCGAGTCGTGGGTGGTCATGATTTCCTC
>JAPKHB010000511.1 GCA_026647295.1 Planctomycetota bacterium
CAGCGCCCGGGCCTCCAGGTCGACGGCGTCCTGCATCGGGGGGAACTCCACCCGCTCGGCCGTCGGGCTCCACACCCCCTCGGGCACGCCGCGGTAGCGCGCAAACGCGCGGTCGTCCACGCGCACCAGCAGGTCGCAGCGCCCGTCGCCGTCGTAGTCCCCGTCCACGACGATCGTGAAGTGCCGGTCCACCTCGACCGTGCCCGCGTAGTTGAAGCGCACCTTCACGCGGATGTCGCTGGCGACCTCGGCGTCCGGGTCGCCCCCGAACCAGCCCCCCGGGGCGGCGCCGCGGTGGAGGAAGGCGCGCGTGCGCGCCCCCACCTTGCCGCTGGACAGCGCGCGCACCGTGTTGGGCATGTCCACCGCGATGCTGGTCACCACGAAGTCGCGCCGGCCGTCCCCGTCCAGGTCGACGAGCTCGGGGTCGAGCTGGAAGCCGCTCAAGGCGAGGTCGCACACCGCGGGGCGTAGCGCCGGGCCCTCCTCGCCGGCGGCGGGGCGGGCCCGGAAGAAGCCGTAGCGGCCGCTGCGGTTGGTCGCGATGCGGTGGAGCAGTTCCGGCCGCCCGTCTCCGTCGAGATCGACGAGGCGCGAGTCGCCGTCGGGGGGGAGGAAGGAGAGGTCGTAGCGCGTCACCCGGGTGGCCTCCGCGCAGCGCAACGCGGCGCCGTCCAGGGCCCAGAGCGCCGGCGCCGGCGTCTCTCCCTCGGTCGGCGCGCGCGCCGAGACGCCCAGCCACGCTTCGGGCCGGGCGCTCACCACGGTGAGCCGGTCCTCGAGGAACGGCCCCGGCGCGACCAGCGAACGGTAGGGGGGCAGCGCGAGGTCGATCGGCGTGCCCGCGGCCGGTTCGTAGCGCCAGCCGGCCGCCGTCGGCCGCAGCAGGCCCCCGCCGGCGGTGAGCGTCGCAAAGGAGGCCCGCTCCGCGTCCCGCCAGCCGAGCGGCTCGGCCCCGGGCAGGGGTTCGAGCCCGCCCGGGACCGCCAGCCGCGCGAGGCCCTCCGCGCCGTAGACCAGGACCGTCGCGGGGCCCTGCCCGCCCCGCGGCGGGGCCGCGTCCACGAAGGTGGCCCAGGCCGGCAGGTCGAAGACCCGGTCGGCCGCCGCGCCGGGCAGCGCGCCCGGGCGCCCGCGCCACACCCACACGCGCCGGCCCTCGAGCAGGAGCACGTCCAGGAGGCCGTCGCCGTCCAGGTCCGCCAGGCGTACCCCCTCGACCCGGGTGGGGCCCGCGAGTTCCACCCCGCCGGGCCCGGCCCGCGCGGCGCGCGTCGCCCCCGGCCCGAGCAGCGCGAGCAGCTTGGTGAGGATAATCAGCTTGCCGTCGACGGCGATGCACGAGCCGTAGGGGCCGCCGGGCGCGGTCCACTTCACGGCGCCGGTGGCGGCGTCCAGGCACTTCAGCGCGACGTTGCCGTTGATGTTGCCGTCGGTGCCGTAGACGTGCCCGTCGACCATCACGCAGGGCGAGAAGTGGTGGGCAAAAAGCCCTCGCGCCAAAAAGGACAGGTTGACCAACTGGCCCGGCCGGTCCGGCGACGGTCCATCTGGAGCGGCCGCTCTCCTGCATCTGCACGTGACGCACGTTGCGCATGAACGCCGGGAAGTTCTCGTAACGCGAGAGAGTCTCGAAGACCCGCTCGAGCGGCGCATTCACGTAGAGCGTCTTGTGGATGTCGATGCTGCCCCGACGCGCCGTGCCCGCGAGCCGGCTCAGCGGCGCATTGGCCGTGCTGCGCGCGAGC
>JAPKHB010000512.1 GCA_026647295.1 Planctomycetota bacterium
GCCGGATCCCGCAATCGGAGGGAGGGTTCCCGCGCCGGACGTGCCGCCCGAGGTCGAAGGGGCTGAACGGGTACCCGGCAATCTACCCGAGCAGGGCCGCCAGGAAGTCGTGCAGGGCGGGGCCGCCGGCCACGACGCGGCGGCGGCTGACCAGCGGGTCGCCCCCGGCCCCGTCGCTCACCCGTCCGCCGGCCTCCCGGACCAGGAGGATGCCGGGCCCGAGGTCGTGCAGGGGGCAGGGGTCCGCGCGCGCCCCGAGGAACCCGTCCACCCGCCCGGCGGCCACGTCGCGCAGGTGCAGGCCCATGCTGCCCAGCGCGCGCACCTTGTACACGCCGCGGCGCAGGCGCGCGAGCAGGTCGCCCGCCTCGGCGAGCGGGCCCTCCTCGGGGATGTCCAGGTGCACCATGCACGCGGCCGGCGCGCGGCGCGGGACCGCGAGGCGGTGGCCCGCCGACCACGCGCCGCCGCCCCGCCAGGCGAGGGCCAGGGTGTCGGCCAGCGGCTCGTACACCGCCGCCACCAGCGGCACCACCCCCTCCATCAGCACCGCCTGCGAGGCGAAGAGGCCGAGCCGGCGGGCGAAGTTCGCCGTCCCGTCCAGCGGGTCCAGGTGCCAGGCGGGGTCGCCTTCGCGGAGCCACCCGCCCTCCTCGCCGCGCAACCCGAACGCCGGGTCCAGCGCGAGCAGCGCCGGGGCGAGCACCGCCTCCAACTCGCGGTCCAGCGCCGTCACGGCCGTGCCGTCGGCCTTGAACTCCTCGGGCGCCGCGGGCTGCCGGTAGGCCGCGAGCACGCGCGGGCGGATCGCCCGCAACGCGGCCTCGAGGCCCGCGGCCAGACGCTTCAGGTCCACGGGTCGACCTCCTCGCCCAGCGGTTCGGTGCGCGCGTCCACCTGGGCCTCGATCCGGTCGAGCAGCGAGAGCACCCCGGCCTCGGCGGGCTCCTCCGAGGCGAACGGGACCGCCTGGGCGCGCTCCGCGGGGGTGAGGGGCTCCTGCGTGGCGGCCTGCTCGAGGTACACCTTCCAGTCGGCGTCCGAGGCGTCGTCGTCGCGGGCGGCGCGCGCGGCGATCCGCTCCCTAACGACCTGCGGCGCGCAGGTGACGTCGAGGAGCACGTGGGCGAGCCCGGCCCGCTGGGCGGCCGCCTGGACCTCGGCCCGGCTGTCGGCCCGCAGGTAGGTGGCGTCCAGGATCACGCTGGCGCCGGCCCGGGCGTGCGCGAGCCCGCGGCGGAGCAACTCGGCGTAGGTCCGCCGCCCCATCTCCCCGGAGTAGGCCGCCTCGCGCGCGGCGCCCTGCGGCCGGGCGGTGGGCGCAAGGCCCAGCAGGTCCTTGCGCACCAGGTCGCTGCGCACGATCCGGGCCCCGAGCCAGGGCGCGAGCCGCGAGGCCAGCGTGCTCTTGCCCGTGCCCGAAAGGCCGCGCAGCACCAGGAGGGCGCCCGGGGCCCCGAGCCGCGCCTGGCCCCAGGCCGTCGCCAGCCAGCGTCGCGCCGCCCGGTCGTTCGCGGCGCGCTGGGCGCCGGGCACCTCGGCGGCGGCGGCCGTGACGGCGGACACCTTGGCCCGCACGTGCGCGCGGTAGGCCCGGAACAGGGGGAGCAGGGCGGCCGCGTCGGGATCCGGGGCGTGTTGGAGGTACGCCTCCTCGAGCACCCGCGCCAGGTCCGGCCGCCCGCGGGCGACGAGGTCGACGGCCAGGAAGGCGAGGTCGG
>JAPKHB010000513.1 GCA_026647295.1 Planctomycetota bacterium
GCTTGGGCCCGCTCCCGGTGGGGCTAGGCTGCGCCCGACGGTGCCTCTCGCCCGCCGCTTCCGGGGCGGAGCCGGCGATGAGCGAGCCGTCAATGGCGACGAGATTTCCAAGCGCTGCATGTTCTTTGGGCAGGATTTTAGCTGCGTTAGCCTGGAGTTGCTGGAATACATAGAGGAACTGTTCAAGACCGCGGGAATTTATCGCCTCGAAGAAGCTGCTCTTTTTTATTCCCTCAGGTGGTGCTAACCCTGCTGGCCTTCCGGACGTTCGGGCGCGCCCGCGCCGTGCCGGTGGGAGACCCGGCGCTTGGAGCGAGCCTTGCCCACCACACCTGATCCCCCCCGCGTCGGGTCGGCCCCGGCCCTTGCGCGCCCGCCCCCCGCGCGCCTGCGGGAGTTGCTGGCGCGCTACGACCGGCCCGGGCCCCGCTACACCTCCTATCCCACGGCGGCGGACTTCGGCCCGGGCGTCGGCGAGGCGACGGCGCGCGCGGTGCTCGCGCGCGCCGCCGCGCACCCGGACGCCCCCTGGAGCCTGTACGTCCACCTGCCCTTTTGCGCACACCGCTGCCTGTACTGCGCCTGCTCGGTCGTGATCACCCGGGATCCCGCGCTGGGCGCGCGCTACCTCGAGGGGCTGACGGCCGAACTCGCGCTCCTGGCCCCGCTCCTGGGCGGGCGCCGCCGCGTGACCCAACTCCACCTCGGGGGGGGCACGCCGACCTGGTACGCCGCCGCGGACCTGGACGTCCTGCTCCGGCGCGTGCGGGCGGCCTTCGACCTCGACCCGGCGGGGGAACGCGCGGTGGAGTTGGACCCCCGGGTCACCACCCGCGACCAACTCGAGGTGCTCGCCGCACACGGATTCGCCCGGGCGAGCCTGGGCGTGCAGGACCTCGACCCCGAGGTGCAGGCCGCCGTCGGGCGGGTCCAACCCCTCGACGCGGTGCGGCGGGTCGCCGAGGAGGCGCGGGCCCTGGGGTACGCGTCGCTCAACGTGGACCTGATCTACGGGCTGCCGCGCCAGACGCCGGCGGGGTGGCGGCGCACCCTGGAGGCGGTCCTTGGCCTGCGGCCGGAACGCGCGGCCGTCTACGGCTTTGCGCACGTGCCGTGGCTGAAGGCCCACCAGCGGCGGCTGCGTGCCGAGGACCTGCCCGGCCCGGCCGCGCGCCTCGAACTCCTTGCGCTGGCGATCGAGGCCTTTACGGCGGCCGGGTACGTACACGTCGGCCTGGACCACTTCGCCCGGCCCGAGGACGCCCTCGCCCGGGCGCTCATGGACGGCACCCTGGGGCGCAACTTCATGGGGTACGCGCCCCGCGTCGCCCCGGACACCCTGGGCGTCGGCATGAGCGCCATCAGCGACGTCAACGGGGTGATGTGGCAGGGGCAGCGCAAGCTGGCCGGCTACGGCGCCGCGCTGGCCGAGGGACGGTTGCCCGTCGAGCGCGGCCATGCCCGTGGCGCGGACGACGAGTTGCGCCGCACCGTGATCCAGGCCCTCATGGTCGGCGGCCGGGTCGACAAGGCGGCCGTCGCGGCCCGCCACGGCGTCGACTTCGACCGCCACTTCGCCGCGGAACTCGCGCGCCTGGCCGCGACCCTCAAGCCCGGGCAGTGGGCCGAACTGAACACGCAGGGCTTCACCAAGGAGATGACGCAGACGAGCAAAACGTACTCGATCTTCGGCTGGAGCGACGACGGTACGTGGGATC
>JAPKHB010000514.1 GCA_026647295.1 Planctomycetota bacterium
AGATGAAACCGCGTGGGCTTCGCTGAGGAAGGGATCGCCGGGCAGGTCGCCAAGCCCGACCATCGTGCCATCTTCCCACCGGAAAGCCTCCCGATCGCCGTGTTGGCCGTTGGAGTTTTCCGATGAAGCTTCACCCTCCGTTTCGCTGCCCCCGGGGCCTCGGCGGGGACGTACCGTCTCACGGCGTTCTATCGTCCCCCGGGGCGACCCCCGGTCGCCTCCGAGCCCCTGCTCCTGGAGCTGCGCTAGATGGCCGAGCCTCGCACCCCCACCTCCGCGGGCCCCGCGGCTCACGACCCCGTGCCCGTCCCGGAGATCCGTGGCCTGCTCACCCGGTTGGGGCGGCTGCGCCGGCGCATCCGCGTGCTGCTGGCGAGCGTGGCCGGCGCGCGCCTCCTCCTGGCCAGCGCCGCGGTCCTGCTGGCCTGGTTCCTGGCCGACTGGCTGCTGGACCTGCCCATGGGCGTCCGGCGCTTCGTGCGCCTGGGCCTCCTGGACTCCGCGGGCGAGTTGCCCGCGGGTCTGTGGGCTCCGGCACTTTGCGTGAGCGGCTTCCTCGCGCTGGCGCTCGGCCGCTCGCGCCGCCCGGGCGCGGGCCTCTTCGCCTTCCTCACGGCCGGCGCCGTGGGCCTCCTGCTCTGGGTCGGGCTGCGCGCGCTCGGACCGCTCGCGGCCTCGTTCAGCCCAGAGGACCTCGCCCTGGGGGTCGAGTCACGCTTCGGCCAGCTCAAGGACCGGCTCGCCGGGGCGCTCGACTTCGCCGCCGAGTTGCGCGCCCCTTCGCGCGGCGAGAGCCCGGCGCTGATGGCGGCGGTGGTGCAGGAGGCGCTCGACGAGACCCGGGCCTTGTCCTTCTCCTCGGCCGCGTCGGCCCGGCCCGCGGCCCGGTGGTTGCTCGCCGGCGGCGGCGCGGCGGCGCTGTGCGCGGCGGTGTTCCTCGCGCTGCCGGCGGAGGCCGGGCTGTGGGCGCGCCGCTCGCTGCTGCTCGAGGCCGTGTCGTGGCCGCGCCGCACCGCCATGGTCGCCGTGGAGCCCGGCCCCGCCGGCGAACGCGTGCGCGACCCCGCCGAGCCCTACGCGGTGCCGCTCGGCCGCGCGCTCACCGTGTACGCCCGCGCGCAGGGGCGCGTGCCCGACGAGGCCTGGCTGCTCGACCTGGTGAAGGACCAGCAGCCCCTGCCCCGGCGCATGTACGCCGTGGCGGACGCGGAGGGCCTCTTCGCCTTCGAGTTCCGCGACGTCCGCCGGCCCTTCGCCTTCGCGCTGCAGGGCGGCGACGACGACGACGCCGAGCCGGTGTACCAGGTCGAGATCACGGTGCCGCCGGCCGTGGTCGCGATCGGGGCGCGGGTCACCTACCCGGCCTACCTCGCGCGCGCGCCGCGCGAGGTGACGGGGGGCAACCTGCTCGTGCCCGAGGGCTCGACCGTCGCCGTGCGCTTCGAGGCGAGCGAGCCGCTCGCCGAAGCCCAGGTGGCGCTGGGCGACGCCACCGTGGCCGCGCGGCCCGCCGCCGCGGGCCCCCCGGGCCGGGCCTTCGAGTTCGAGTTCGAGGCCGCGAAGACCCTCTTCTACCGCCTCCTGCTGCGCACGCCGGACGGCAAGGCCAACGACGCCGCCGCCGACACCTTCGAGGTGCGCGTCGAACCGGACCTGCCCCCGACCCTCGAGTGGGTCCACCCGCGCGCG
>JAPKHB010000515.1 GCA_026647295.1 Planctomycetota bacterium
GACACGTTGAGGCCACCGCGCAACAGGCACTTCTACGCGATCAACGAGGACTGCGACTAGGCCGCTCCAACCGCTGCTCGCGGAGGCGGACCGCCGCGGCGCGACCGTGCTGCTGGTCGCGCGCGGGGGGCGCCCGCTGGGCGGCCTGCTGCTGCGTGACGAGCCGCGGCCCGAGGCGCGGGCCGTGCTCGCCCGCCTCGCGGCCCTGGGCGTCCAGGTCGTGCTCCTTTCGGGCGACCGCGCGCCCGCGGCGCGGGCGGTGGCCGGCGAACTGGGCATCGCGCGCTGCCATGCGCCGCTCTCGCCGCTCGAAAAGGGCGAGTGGCTCCAACGCCACGCGGCCGAACGGCCGGCCATGGTGGGGGACGGGGTCAACGACGCCCCCGCCCTCGCCGGCGCCTGGGTCGGGATCTCCGTGGCCGGGGCGACCGACGTGGCCGTGGGCGCCGCGGGCGTGGCGCTGCTCGACGCAGGCCTCACGCGCCTGCCCGACGCGCTCTGGCTCGCCCGCCGCACCCTGCGCACGATCCGCCAGAACCTCTTCTGGGCCTTCGCCTACAACACGGTCGGGATCCCGGTGGCGGCGCTGGGCTGGCTCGACCCCATGCTCGCCGCCGGCGCGATGGCGGCCTCCAGCCTCTTCGTGGTGGGCAACTCGCTGCGCCTTGCGCGCGCCGGCGGGGCCGGCGCGCCCCCGGCGCCCGAGGGCCGCGCGTGAGCCTCCCCACGGCGCTGGAGGTGGGGGCGCTCGCCCCGCCGCTCACCGTGGTGGGCGACGTGCACCTCAACGCGGGCGACCCCGAGACGGCGGAGCGCTTCCTCGCCTGGCTCGCCGCCCGCGCCGGGCGGGGCGGGACGCTGGTCCTCCTGGGCGACCTCTTCGAGGCCTGGGCCGGGCGCCCGCAGCAGCACGAGTCGCCGGCCCGCGAGACGCTGGAGGCCCTTCGGGCCCTGGCGCGGGGCGGCGTGCGCGTGGCCTTCCTGGCCGGCAACCGCGACCACCTCTTCGACGGGGCCGACGGGCTCGCCCTCGAACTCTGGCCCGAACTCGTGCGGGCCCACCTGGGCGGCCGCCCCGTACTCCTCACCCACGGCGACCTCCTGTGCACGGCGGACCGTTCGTATCTCGCCTTGCGCCGGCTCCTGCGCTCGCCCCTCGGCCTCGGCGCCGCGCGGGCGCTGCCCTACGGCCTGCGCCGGCGCGTGGCCGGCGGCCTGCGCCGGATCTCCGGGCGCGCGGTCCGGGCCAAGCCGATGGCCAGCCTGGGGCTGGACTACGCGGAGGCGCGCCGGTGGCTCCTCGTCCATCGGGCCGAAGCCCTGATCGCGGGCCACGTGCACACCGGCGTGCACCACCGCCTGCGCGCAGACCCCGGCCTGGAGGTGCTCGTGCTTCGGGACTGGGAGCGGGGGGGCTCCGTGATCGAGTGGGACGGGGGCGGGCTGCGGCTCGTGGCGCCCGCGTCCTGACGCTCGATCCGGCGGTGCGCCGAACCGATGCTAGGGGCGGGGCCCGCGCCGGCGGGGCGGGGGCCCGTCCTCGTACCCTTGGCCATCCATGCTCCGGATGCTCCGCTCCTGCCTCGGACCAGTCCGTCCGAACGGCCGATCTGATCGACGATCGCATCGATGCTCTCCTGCTCGGTGATAATATCCTGGCTGCCTTGAGGCGCCTTGTCTGGAA
>JAPKHB010000516.1 GCA_026647295.1 Planctomycetota bacterium
ATGCCCTCAGAGCCGGGCGTCGAGTACTATCTGTATCTGCAAGTGACTGCGGCAAACCTGCAGACACTGGGCTCGGGATTCGTGACGCCGGACACTGCCATCGCCGACGTCATTGGCAGCAGCGACATTGCTCCCCTGCCGTTGCAGTTGGGCACCAGTTGGAACTCAGTGGAATCCGACACCATCGGCGTACAGCACCGTGAGCCGGCGGGCCCAGGCCAGCCGGCGCCGGTCGGCCAGCGGGCCGCGGGCCAGGCGCTCGACGAAGTCCACCTGCGTGGCGGTCGCCATCGAGTGGATGGCGGAGTCGATGCTGCTCATGGCCGCCGCGAAGATCGCGGCCACCAGGAGGCCGGCCAGCCCCGTCGGGACGCGCTCGGCGATGAAGCCCGGGAACACCGTGTCGGAGGCCACGGCGGCGCCGGTGTGCCAGCGTTCCACGGAGCCGCCGTGGTGCGCGTTCCAGGCGTACAGCGCGACGCCCAGGAACAGCGTCAGGGCCATCACGCCCAGGCCTATGCCGAAGGAGAGGACGAGCGCCCGGCGCGCCTGCGCGAGGTCGCGGCAGGCCAGGTAGCGCTGCACGGGCGTCTGGCTGGTGGCGGCCACCGAGAGCGCGAGCACGCCGTAGGCGATCAGCGCGCTCCACAGGCTGGGGTGCCGGGCCGGGTCGGGCGAGAGGTCCACCACGTCCGGGCGCACGCCGGTGCCGATCCCGCCGGCGACCTGCGCGAGCCCGGCGGGCAGGTCGCCGGCGATCAGGGCGATCGAACCGATCACGCCGCCCACGACCAGGGTCATCTGGAGCAGGTCGGTCCAGACCACCGCCCCGAGCCCCCCCACCGAGCTGTAGGCCATCGCCGCAAGGCCCACGACCAGGATGGAGGCGTCCACGTCGAGCTCGGTGAAGAGCGCGAGGGCCTTGGCGGTGGCAAAGAGCAGGATCCCGGCGCGCAGCAGCGTCGCCACGTGGAAGGCGGCGCTGGCCACCCAGCGCGTCGCCCGGCCGTAGCGCCGTTCGAGCAACTCGTAGGCGGTGGTCGCCCGCGTGGCCGCGTACCAGGGCAGGAAGACGACCGCCACCACCGCCACCGCAAGCCCCTCGCCGGCCTGGAGCTGGATCCAGAACAGGCCCTCGGAGTAGCCCTTCCAGGTCCAGCCCAGCAGCGAGATGGAACTGAAGGCCGTGGCGATGATGCTCACGCCCAGCGCCCACCAGGGCAGGCGGCGCCCTCCGAGCAGGAAGTCCTCGCTCTGGGCGCTCTGGCGCCGCGCGCGCAGCGCCACGCCCACGACCACCGCGCCGTACAGCCCGAGCAGCGTCCAGTCCAGGGGGGCGAGCGCGAGGCTCACCGGCGCCCCCGGGCCTCAGGGCCGAAGAGGCGGTCCGCGACCGCCGCCTCCAGCGGGGGCCCGCCGCCGGGCAGGCGGGCGTCGGCCGTCCCCACCGCGCAAAGGAGCAGGACCCGCAGCCGAAGGCCCGCGGCATGGGCGCGCGCGCCCAGCGCCGCGACCCGCTCGCGGGTCCGTGGGCCCATGCCCGCGGAGCCCTTCCAGGCCCGGGGCGCCGCGCTCACGACGAGGGTCGCCGTGGGCCCCGGCGGCAACGGGTCGGGCCCCTGGGCTTCGCGCGCAAGCGCGACCACCGCGCCCAGCCCCGCCGCGCGGGCGCGC
>JAPKHB010000517.1 GCA_026647295.1 Planctomycetota bacterium
CGGGCGTGCGGCCCTGCGCTTCCGGCACCGACTGAAAGCCGTGGTCCGACACCACAATCACATTGGTTTCGCCGCGGGGGGCGGAGGGCGGGCCGGGCGGGCGTCACGCCGCAGAGTGTAGCCCGCCCGTGGCCCGGTCAGCGGAACGTGCCGCCGGTCTCCAGCGTGCCCAGGGAGGCCGGGCCCGCGCCGAGGAAGTTCGCGTCCAGGGGGCCGCCGACGTTCATGTAGAGCTCGGCGCCGGCGCTCGAGGGCACGGCCACGATCTTGCCCATGGTGCGGCCGGGCACCGTCCCGTACTCGGTGGAGCCGGGCGTGAAGTTGACGCCGAAGCCCGCGCCGGTGACGAGGTTGGCGGGCAGCGCGAGCAGGAACACGCGGCCGGGCGCCGGCGCCGGGAAGGCGAAGAGGTCCCCGAAGCCGGTGACGGCGAGCGTGCGGCCGTCGGGCGAGAGCGCGACCCCCGTCACGTTGCCCCCCGGCGTGCCGACCGGCGCGGCCGTGATCGGGATCCCGTTCAGCGGACCGCGCAGCACGGCGAGTTCGCTCGTGTCGATCGCGGGGCGGTAGAGCCCCGTGAGTTGCAGGAGGTACACCTCCCCGGTGACCGACGAGGGGAAGAACCCCACCCGGTTGCCGGCCGCGTCGCGGCCGACCGCGGGGCGGATGGCCGACAGCCCGGCGAGCCCGATCACGAACTGCCCGAGGTAGGCGCCGTCCGTGGCGCGGTAGGCCTCCACGGTGGCGTTGGTGAGCGGGACCAACTGGAAGTTCGCGTTGAAGCCGGTCGTCCCGGCCACCGTCACCAGGACCCGCCACTCGCTGGGCAGGAGGGGGGTCGACTCGCTGGCGAAGGCCTGGACCGCGACGGGGTTGTAGGCCTGCGTGCGCAGCGTGCGCGTGACCAGACCCGGCGTGGGGATCGTGCGCAACGGGGGCGCCTGGTCGAGCCGGACCGCGAACACCTGGACCGTGCCGGGGAGTTTGTCCTGGCCGAAGGAGGGCGCGCCGAAGACGAGGTTGCTCATCGCCACGAAGAGCAGGCCCTGCGCCGGGCCGGTGGGCACGAACTCGAGCCCCTCGGCGCCGGACTGGACGAAGGTGTTGCCGGGCACCACGCCCCCGCGGCTGTCGATGAGGGGCGTCGGGGAGACGTAGGGGTTCGCCAGGTCCAGGGTCTGGAGCAGCGTGCCCGTCGTCGGGTCGAAGGCCACCACGTTGGACAGGGTCGGCGCGGAGTCGCTGCCGCCGGCGCCCACGAGCACGAAGCCCAGGCGGTCCGAGACGATGAGCAGGTCGTTGAGGAAGTAGCCGAAGCCGACCGGGTTGGAGACGTCGCCGGGGTTGCCCGCGCTGTCCACCAGGTCCTGGTCGCGCACGGTGATGGGGGCAAAGCGGGTCGACGGGAGCGGGGTCGCCCCCGAGACGTCGTAGGCGAGGATGCGCGCGCCCTCGGCCTCGATCTGGTCGGCGTCCACCGTGAAGACGGTTTCGCCGTACGCGTACAGGTCGCTCGGGAACGAGCCGAACAGCGCGGTGCGGCCGTACACGGCCGCGTTGGGCTCGAAGGCCGAGGCCGCCGGCGGTGGCGGCGGCGGCGTGCTGCCGCCGCCCCCCCCGCCGCCGCCGGTGGGGGGCGGCGGCGCGGGCTCTTCGAAGGGGTCGGCGCCCTT
>JAPKHB010000518.1 GCA_026647295.1 Planctomycetota bacterium
ACGTGCGGCAGCGTCTTGAGATGATTGGCAATGCTTTGGCGCAGTGCACCCGTGCCCTTGCCGTGAATCAGCCGGACTTCGTTCCAGCCCGCCAGCAAGGCATCATCGAGAAACTTGTCCACCATGGCCAGCGCCTCGTCGACGCGCATGCCGCGCAGATCGATTTCCGCATGGCGGGCGCGACGCGCTCGAGGGCGACCGGCTCATCGCCATGGCCCTGCTCAAGCCGGGCTACGAGGAGGAGTACGCCGGCAGCCCCGCGATCCACTCCACGGTCTGCGTGGGGCAGATCCTGCGCTGCCAGGAGGGCCCGACCGGAACGTACGACCTGCTGCTCTACGGGTTGTTCCGCGCCGAGATCCTCGAGGAACTGGCCTCGACGCCCTTCCGCCGGGCGCGCGTGCGGGTGCTGGAGGACCGCCTCGGCCCCGAGGCCGTGGAGGAGGCGGCGCGGCGGCTGCGCAAGGCCTTTGCGATGGTGCCCGGACGCCAGGGACTGGTGTGGGAGATGCGGCGCATGGCCAACGTCCTGCGTGGCGTGGACGCCTCGGCCGGTTGCTACGCCGACGCCGTGGCCAACGCGAGCGACCTGACGCCCGAGGAACGCTACGGGCTGCTCGAGGAGACCGACGTGCTCCGGCGCCTGGACCGCCTCGTCGAACTGCTGCGCCGGCGCGAGGCCGAGGGCGCGCCCGCGACGGTGCCCGGGCAGGAGCCGCGGCTGAACTGACCCACGCGCCGGGGCTTCGCGGGCGCCGCGGCACGAGAGGGTCGGCGGGAGCCCGGTCTCGCGCTCGTCCGCCGCGCCCGACCCTTGCGTCAGAGCAACTCCCAGGCGCGCCGCAGGGCTGCTCCCAGACGCAGCCCGGCCTCCGGGCCGTACAGCGTCGCGTGGGCCTCGTAGCCGCCCGCGGCGTACTGCGCCGGCGTGGTGAGGTAGCCCAACGCGCCGTTGGCGAAGGCGGCGTGCAGCAGGACGGGCGCGCCCGCCGCGCGGAAGGCGGCACGCCACTCGGCGCCCAGCGCCGCCGTCGGTTCCCCGGGATGCCAGGCGAGCGCCGCGAGCGCGGCGCCGTCCGGGCCGCCGTCCAGGCGCCAGACGCCCACGTGGCCGGGGTCCCACCCGACGACCTCGCTCAAGTCCACCCCGACGCCCACGCCCTCGGGCCCGACCAGCACACGGGCCTCGGGAAAGCCCGCCGTCCAGGCGAGCGCGCTCGCAGGCAGGCCGAGCCAGCCCAGGAGGTCCGGCGGGTCCCAGGGCGGCCGCCGCCAGCGCACCGCGAGCCGGCTGCGATCGCCGAGCGCCGCCAGCGCATGGGCCGCCCCCGGGTCGTGGCGCAGCCGGGCGGCGGAGAGGCGCAACGCCCCGTGCGCCGGCGCCGCGCGAAACGCCGGGGCGAGCGCTTCGGCCACCACCGCCGCAAGATCCCGGGCGCGCGCATCCGGCGGCTGCGCGCCGCGGCGGGGGGTGACGTCGGCCGTCGCCCCGTTGAGGAAGAGCACAGGCACGCCCCCCAGCGCCGCCCCGAGCGCCTCCTCCAGCGCCCCCTGCCGGGCGGCGGAACGTCCGCGCTCCAAGAGGGCATCGCCGGGAAGCTGGCCTGCCGACGCGAGTGCATATAGGGCGGAGCACAGCAGCATGCCGCAGAGACGAATCCTCCACATTT
>JAPKHB010000519.1 GCA_026647295.1 Planctomycetota bacterium
GTCGCGAAGTCTGGGTGAATTTCAGGCAACCATATGCTTGCGAGTTTCATGGTGATCCTCCCAGGGGCGGTTGGCCCGGCGCGGCCGGCCGGCCCGCCTCCGGCGCCCCGTAGAGGAAGGCCTCCCCGCCGCGCGGGGGGGCCAGCGCCGCGCGCAGGCCCGCCAGCGGCCCGAGCGGGACCAGCGTCGTGCGGGTTCCCGCCCGCCCCACCCAGGCCCGCAACCGTGCGAGCCCTGCGGCGTCCGCCACGGGTGCGGCCACCTTGGCCAGCCGTGCGTCCTTGGCGCACGGGTTGGGTGGCGGCGGCAGCGGTCCGTGGCGCGAGGCGAGCACCTCGCAGCCCGCCGGGAGCCCGCAGAGCAGGGCGGCAACGTCCTCCTCCACGTCCACCCAGCGCGCCCCCGCCCGGGCGGCGGCCGCGAGCAGCCGCGCGGCCTGGGCGGGCGGGCCCGCGTGGCGCCCGCCCTGGGCCCGCGAGCGCACGGTCGCCAGCACGGGCCGGCTCGACGCGCGCACTCACTCGGCGACGAGGGCCTCGTCGGGGGCCTCGAGCGCGTCCAGGCGCAACTCCACGACCTCGGCCACGGGACAGAGATCGTCGAGCCCGGCCGGCGCGAGCCCCGCCTCCGGCAGGACCGAGACCACCCGCCGCCAGCATCCGCTCACGCGTGCACCACGACCCGCTCGCCGGGCAGGCCGGCCAGCGCCTCGAGCACCGCGGGCGCCTCGCCCGGGCCCACCACGTCGTAGAGCGTGGACCCGCTCCCGCTCAAGGCGAGCGGCCGGCCCAGGCGCCGCTCGCCGGCGCGCGCGAGGTCCGCCAATTCGGGGTAGGCCCGCAGCGCGGGGATGCCCAGGGCGTTGAAGTGCGCCTGGCGCAGGCCCTCGACGTCGCCCGCGGCAAGCGCCCGGCACACCCGCGCGAGGCCGCCGGGGGGGGCCGGGGCGCGGCCGCGCGCCGCCTCGGCGTACACGCGGGGGGTGAGGCAGGCGAACGGGGCGAGCCACAGGACGAAGCCAAGCCCCGGGGCGGCCGGCAGCGGATCGAGCCGCTCGCCGCGGCCGCGGCCGAGCGCGGCGCCCGCGCGCAGGAAGAAGGGGACGTCCGAGCCCAGGCCGCGCGCAAGGTCCTCGAGGCTGGCCGCGTCCCGCGGCGCGCCGAGCAGCGCGGCGAGCGCGAGGAGCGCCGCCGCCGCGTCGGAGGACCCGCCGCCGAGCCCGGCGCCCGCCGGAATCGCCTTGGTGAGCCTCCACAAAGGATTTCCTGCAAAGCTTGAATGCAACCGACAAGGGCAGGGTGAATGCTGTAGGGGCGCTCTTTTTTGCCAGGGAGCTTCGCAAATATCTACCTCAGTCCCGAATGACCTTACTCGCTTTCAGGGGCACCGAGAAATTTCATATTTTCGATCGACGGGATGTGCAAGACGACCTGCTCACGCAGTTCAATGAAGCGATTCGTTTTCTCGAAAGACACCTCAATGTTCGGAGCGAGATCAAGGGCGTTAACCGCGAGGACATTGTCGAAATCCCGCTCGAAGCCCTGAGAGAGGCCGTCGTAAACGCCCTGATGCATCGCGATTACAGCATTACAGGAACACAACGGCAGGGGTCGAATCCCGGTGATTCGAGCAGTCATTTTACTTATTGCCGCCGTGGGCGCGTC
>JAPKHB010000052.1 GCA_026647295.1 Planctomycetota bacterium
CTTCATCACCTGACTGACCGATCACGCCCCACCGGCGTCGCAGGGGATCACCGCTAACCCGCCGCTGAAGGCAAGGTTCCCATCGGCCGGGCACGGCATAAGGGGCGCGGTCCGGGGCGCCGGGGGGCCGGCTAGCGCCGGCCGCGGATGCTCTCGACGTCGGAGATCTTGAGGATCGGGAGCATCACGCTGATCACGATGAAGCCCACGACGGCGGCCATGGCCACGATGATCAGGGGCTCGAGGAGGCTGGTCACCTTCTGGGTCTGGACCTCGACCTCCTCGTCGTAGGCCGAGGCCACCTGGTCGAGCATCTGGTCGAGCTGGCCGCTCTGCTCGCCCACCGCGATCATGTAGCCCACGACGGGGGGGAACACGCCCGAGCGCTTGAGGGGCGAGGCGATGTCGGTGCCCTCGACGATGCGCTTCTGGACGTTGTCCAGGACCCGGGCGAGGACCTGGTTGTTCACGATGTCCTTCGTGATGCGCAGCGCCTCCAGGACGGGCACGCCGCTCTTGAGCAGCGTGCTCATGGCGACGGCGAAGCGGCTCACGGCCGACTTGCGGAACAGGTCGCCCAGCACCGGGAGTTTCAGCTTGAAGGCGTCCACGCGGTAGCGGTACTCGGCGCTGCGCATCCCGAAGCGGTGGCCGATCATGAGGCCGAGCAGCGCCATGGCGAAGAACCACCAGTTCGAGCCCAGGAAGTCGGCCATCGTCTGCAAGATGCGGGTGGGGAGCGGGATGGCCTGCTTCGTGCGCTCCACCACGGCCAGCACCTTGGGCACGACGAAGCTCATCAGGATGATCACGATCACGATCCCGACCATGATCATGATGAGGGGGTAGGCCAGGGCCGCGTTGATGCGGTTGCGGATCTGGGCCTGGCGCTGGAGGTAGTCGGCCAGCCGGTCGAGCACCTGGTCGAGGCTGCCGGAGGCCTCGCCGGCCTTGACCATGTTCACGAACAGGTCGCTGAAGTACTCGGGGTGGTAGGCCAGGGCCTCGGCGAAGCTCAAGCCCTGGGTGAGCTTTTCGCGCACGTCCCTGAAGGCGGCCTCCAGGTCGGGGATCGAGCACTGCTCGATGAGCGCCGAGACGGCCTGCGCGAGGGGGATGCCCGCCTTGAGCAGCGTGGCGAGCTGGCGGGTGTACATCGGGACCTCGCCGCGCCCGCGCGCCCGGCGGCTGAAGTCCAGGACCTTCTTCTTGCCCTTGTCGCGGCGCACCGTCCGCGCCCGCTCGGTCATCTGGATGACCATGACGTTCTGCTGGCGCAGCTTGATGCGGGCCTCGCGCGGGCTGTCCGCGTCGATGATGCCCGTCTTGGCCTCGCCGGTGGGGGTGAGCCCGCTGTAGTCGAAGACCGGCATCAGCGTCCCCCGAGCCCGTCCCGGCCGGGCCTCACAAGACGTCCAGCTGCGTCACGCGCAGCACCTCCTCGGGCGTGGTCATCCCGAGGCGCACCTTGAGCGAACCGTCCATGCGCAGGGTGCGGAAGCCCGTCTCCAGCGCGGCGCGCTTGAGGCGGCTGGCGCTCGACCGCTCCACGATCAGTTCGCGGATGCGGTCTTCGATCGGCAGGATCTCGTAGATGCCCAACCGCTCCAGGTAGCCGCTGCCGTAGCAGTTGCCGCAGCCGCGGCCGCGCAGGATCTTGCCCGGCTCCTTCAACTGGCCCGGCTCGATCCCGAGTTGCTTGAGCTGGAACAGGTCCTCGTCGTTGGGGTCGACGGCCTCCACGCAGTCGCGGCAGATGCGCCGGACGAGGCGCTGGGCGATGGCGACGATCACCGACGAGGCCACGAGGTAGGGCTCGATGCCGATGTCCAGGAGGCGGGTGGCCACCGTGGGGGCGTCGTTCGTGTGGATCGTGCTGAAGACGAGGTGGCCGGTCTGCGCGGCCTGGATGGCGATGCGCGCCGTGTCGACGTCGCGCACCTCGCCGACCATCATGATGTCGGGGTCCTGGCGCAGGAGCGAGCGCAGCCCCGAGGCGAACGTGAGGCCCTTCTTCTCGTTCACCTGGATCTGGCTGATGCCCGGCAGGTGGTACTCGATCGGGTCCTCGATGGTCATCACGTTCAGGCGCGTCGAGTTGATGCGCTTGAGCGAGGAGTAGAGCGTGGTCGTCTTGCCCGAGCCGGTCGGCCCCGAGACGAAGATGATGCCGTGGTTGTAGTGGATGTAGCGGTCGATCATCTCGAGGTTGCCCTCGAGCAGACCGATCTCCTCCAGTTCGTAGAGCCGCGCGGTCTTGTCGAGCAGGCGCATGACGACCCGCTCGCCGTAGTTGGTGGGCACGATCGAAAGGCGCACGTCCACCTCGGCGTCGCCCAGGCGCAGCGAGGCGCGGCCGTCCTGGGGCAGGCGGCGTTCGGCGATGTCGAGCTTGCCCATGACCTTGAGGCGGCTCGTGACGGCGTCCTGGATCTTCTTCGGGACCGACTCCATGTCGTAGAGCACGCCGTCGATGCGGTAGCGGACCTGGAGGCGGTCCTCGAAGGGTTGCAGGTGGATGTCGGAGGCGCGCATCTTGAGCGCCTGGAAGAAGAGCATGTTGACGAGCTTGATGATCGGCGCCTTGTTGGCGACGTCGAGGATGTCCTCGCTGTCGTCCAGCCCGGCGGCGAAGGACTCGAGCTCCACGTCGTGAAGGTCCCCGACCGACTCCTCGACAATGTCCTGCTTGTTGCGGTAGGCCTTGTTGATGCAGGAGGTGATCTCGGTGCGCGCCGCGAGGACGGGCTCGAGCTCCATGCCCAGCATCGCGGCCAGGTCGTCCATGGGGTAGGCGTCGAAGGGCGAGGCCGTGGCGACCCTCATGGTCCCGTTGGCCTGCTCGAGGCCGATCAGGTAGTAGTTGCGGGCGAACTGGACCGGCACCTTCTCGATGAAGATGGGCGGCACGGCCGTGTTGCCGAGCGTCTCCAGGTAGGGGATGGCGAGCCCCTCGCTCATCGCCTTGAGCAGGTCGTGCTCGCTCAAGAACCCCTTGTTCAGGAGCACCTTGTCGAGCGGCCAGCCCGTCTCGCGCTCGGTTTCGAGCGCCTGCTCGACCTGCGCGTCATCGAGCAGTTTGAGTTTCTTGAGGACCTGGATGAGGGGGTTTTGCACGGGGGGGATCCGGAGGGCCCCCCATCCTAGCGGCCGCTGGCGGGTACCACCCTCGGGGCCGCAAGGGCCGGGCGGCCCGCCGGCGCCCGGAGCGCCGCCCGCCGGGCGTTGCGCTCGGCCTCGAGGCGCTCGGCGCTCACGCCGGAGAAGCGGGTGATCTCCAGGGCGCCGATCTGCTCGAGGCGGTCGGAGGCCCGCACGGCCGCCCCGCCCGAGGTGCTGCCCGACCCGCGGACCACCCCCGTCGAGGTGGGGGGCGACCAGCAGCCGGTGGCCGGGTCCTGCCCCTCGCAGTTGACGAAGTTCGAGTTGTAGATCTCGGTGTAGCCGATCAACTCGTCGCTGCGCCGCTTGCGCTTGCACGACTCGCGGTCGAAGAGGTCGAAGCCGGACTCGTCGCCCGCCATGATGGTGGGGGTGACGAAGAGGAAGAGGCTCGTCTCGCGGCTGCTGCGGCTGGTGCCGCGGAAGAGCTGGCCGAGGACGGGGATGTCGCCCAGCAGCGGCGTCTTCTCCACCGTCGAGCGCTGGTTCGTGCCCATGATCCCCCCGAGCACCACGGTGTGGCGGTTGGGCACGGTGACGGCGGTGATGATCTGGCGCGTGATGCGGTCGGCCGGGATCACGCCGCCGTCGGCGAGTACGCGCGGCTCGCCCACGAAGGCGCTCACGGTCAGGTTGATGTTGAGCAGCAGGAACTGCTCGTCGCTGATGTGCGGCGAGATGGCCAGCGTGGTGCCCGCCGACTCGAAGCTCCCGAAGCCGCCGCTCGTGACGCCGCCGCTGGTGGTCGTGCTGGTCGTGGTGGCCTGCTCCTCCTCCACGACGATCACCGCCTCCTCGTTGTCGGCCGCCACGATGCTGGGCAGTTGGAGGATGCGGCTCTGGGTGACGGTCGAGAGCGCGTTGAAGATGAGGGGCACCTGGCCGAAGGCGAAGATGCCGCCCACGAGGCCGGTGGGCGCCGCCCCGCCCGTGTCGATGAAGGCCGGGATGCGGTCGGTGAAGAGCGTGTCGCCGTCCTTGTCGACGAAGCGGTTGAGCCCGAAGCTGGTGAACCCCCCGCCGCTGACGGCGTTGTCCTTGACCAGGCCGTTGTCGTCGGCCATGCCCAACTCGATGGCCAGCCGGAAGGCGTCGTCCAGGGTGAGCTCGATCAGCGCGGCCTCGATCAGCACCTGGTCCTTCTTGATGTCGATCCGCTCGATCACGCGCTTGAGTTCCTCGAACTGGCGCTGCGTGGCCGCGATGATCAGGCTGTTGCTCTTGATGTCGGCGACGATGGCCGGCTTCTGCTCGCGCAGGATGTCGGTCTCGGCGGCGCCGCCCTGCGGCGGGGCGACGCGCCCGCCCGCCCGCGTCCCGGTGGTCGCGGCCTGGTCGGTCCCGAACACGCTGGCGGCCTCGATCAGGGTGCTCAAGACCTCGGCCGTCTCCTCGGCCTCCAGGTTCTTGAGGCGGATCACGTGGACGCGGTCGTTGTGGATGATGATCGGGACGTCCAGGTGCTCGACGACCTGCTTGATCTCCTCGATGTCGCTCTGGATCCCGTAGACGATGATCTGGTTCGTGCGCGCGTCGGCGATGATGCGCGGCTCCGGGTCCTCTTCGACGTCGTTGCCCTGGCCCTGGGGCTGGGGCCCGCCGGCGCGGCGCTGCCCGATCCGCTCGCGGCCCGTGAACAGGTCGGTGAGGATCGGCTCGACCTCGTCGGCGTTGGCGTGGGAGAGGACGAGGTAGGCGGAGGTGATCTCCTTGCCCCGCGGCCGTACGTCCATCTCCTTGAGGAGGCGGTAGATGGCCACCACGTTGGGGGCGAAGTCCGTGACCACGAAGGCGCGCGCCGCGGGGACCTCGGTCACGTTGCCGATGTTCGGGCCCGTGACGATGCGCGTGAGGGCGTTGCGCGCCTTGGCCAGGTCCATCATGTTCTCGACCTTGATGGTCGTGGTGATGAACTTGCCGTCCTGGGTCTCCAGCGTGCTCAAGTTGTCGGGGGTGAGCGCCACGTACTCGGGCTTGAGCTTGAGGATCGCCGAGGTCTGCCGGGCGTCCATGACGAGCTGGACGCGGTACTTGGCCGGGCCGACCGGCACCATGACCAGTTCGTAGAAGGTGAGCAGCGAGCGCACCAGGTCGAAGAGCTCGCTCTTGGGGGCCCGCAGGTTGATGGAGCCGATGATCTTCTTCTTCTGGATGCTCTGGTCGCCGGGGTTCCAGACCAGGGGCGTCTCGGTGAAGCGGCTCACGGCCTTGAGGAACTGCTCCATCTCGACCTCTTCGGTGAGGGCGAGGGTGACGACGTCCTCCTCGGCGGTCACGATCCCGCGGCCGGCGGCGGGACGACCGGGGCCGTCGAAGACCCCGGGGGCGACGAGGAGGGCCAGGGCGGCCCCCAGGGCGAGCAGCCCCGCCAGGACGCGGCGCCCGGGGAGGTTCGAGGCGGCGCCGGGGGGCGCGCCGGGGGTCCGGGAAGCAGCCATGGGAGTCCTCTCTCTTGTGCCCGAGGGTGCGGCGGCCGGTGGCCCGGGCCGTCACGACCCTCGACCCTCTCCGGTCGATTCTCATCCCGGAACCGGCGGGGGTCAAACCCGCAGGTTCCCGGGTCCGGGGCCGCCCCAGGGTCGGTCCGGGGGCCCGGGTGCTTCGACGCGGGGCCGCAAGGCCCCCTTCCCGTTCGATCGGACGCGGGCGCGGCGCGGCGCAGTCCGCGCGGGTGCGGCGGCGCGCGGATCACCGGTCCGTCACGCGCCAGGGCGCGGGGCGGCGCCGCGGTTCGCGGGGCATCGGCCTTGACCTCGGGCCGCCGGGGGGTACCTTCGCCCGCTTGCCGTCGCCTTTCGCCCCTGGTGGGCGCGAAGCGGGAGTCCCGACGAGTCCGAGCCTTGGGGGCCGCGCCTCCGGGGGTCGGCCCCGAGGCGCCGGCCCGTCCCGGAGGATTCATGGCGGTCCGTGTCCAGGCCAAGGGCAATGAGCCCCTCGAAAAGACGCTGCGGCGCTTGCGCAAGATGTGCAACAACGAGGGCATCACGCGCGAGTTGCGCCGCAAGGCGCACTACGAGAAGCCCAGCGAGCGGCGCCGGCGCAAGCGGCGGGAACGCCTGAAGACGATCCGCCTGGCCCAGAAGGCCTCCGACCTGATCGGAAGCTGACGCCCGCGCCCCCCCGTGGGGGGGAGAAGGCGTGCGGCCGGGGCCGGACGGGAGGATCCCCGGCGCGGCGACCGGCCCCCCGTGGGAGGAGGACTCCCGGTGCAGAGCCCGGAGCGAGCCCCGATCCCCGGCTCGCCGGCAGACCCGGTCGCTGCGCCCGGGGGTCGGGCGGCCGGGGGGCCGCGCCCGCTGTGGTGGGCGGCCTTCTTCCTCTCCGGGGCGGCGGGCCTGGCCTACGAGGTCGCCCTGGGCCGCGGACTGCTGCGCGTGCTGGGCAGCACGGCGGCGACCGCGGCGGTCGTGCTCGCAGCCTTCGTGGGGGGGCTGGGCCTCGGGGCGCGCTGGGGCGGGGAACGGGTGGCCCGCGGCGCCCACCCCCTGCGCCTGTACGGCGCGCTCGAGGTGGCCGCCGCCGGGGCCGCGCTCCTCGCGCTGCCCCTGTGCGCCGGGCTCGGGCCCGCCGCTCTCGCGGTGGGCGCGGCCGTGCCCTGGCTCGGCTACGCCGCGCGGATCCTGCTGGCCGGGCTCGTCGTGCTGCCCGTCGCGTTCCTGCTCGGGGCCACCCTGCCCGCCCTGGTCGGCCACTTCGTCGGTGTCGGGGAGCGGGCGGCGCGGCCCACCGCCTGGCTCTACGGCCTCAACACGCTGGGCGCGGTGCTGGGCGCGGTGGGCGCGGGCGTGCTGGGGGTGCGGGCGCTCGGCGTGGACGGGATGCTCGGCCTCGCCGCCGCCGTGGGGGGCGGGGTCGGACTGCTGGCCCTCGCCCTCGCGCGCGGGGGACCGGCCCGGCCGGCCGCGGAGGCGGCGCCGCCCGCGGCCGCCGCGTGGCTCGCACGGCACGCGGCGTTTGCCTGCGGCTTCCTCGGCCTGGCCATCGAACTGGTGGCCTTCCGCCTCCTCGTCTTCTTCCTAGAGGGGTTCACCGCCACGTTCGCCGCGATGCTCGGGGTGTTCATCCTGGGCCTTGGGGCGGGCAGCCTGCTGCTGGGGCCACGCGCCGTGCGCGCCCGGCGCCCCGCCCGGCTGCTCGGGGGCCTCCTGCTGGGCGTCGCGCTCTGGCTCGCGCTCGGGTGGCTCCTCGTCGTGCCGGCACTCGAACCCGCGATGCGCGCGATCCGCGCCGCCACCTACGCCGGCGTGGCCGACCCGGGGGCGATCCACGGCGCGCTGGCGCGCTCCGCGCTCCTGGGCGCGGCGCTGCTCCTGCTGGTTCCGGGGCTGCTCCTCGGACCGACCTTCGCCCTGTGCGTGCGCCTGGCCGAAGGGGCGGGGCTCGCGCGCGGGCGGGCCGTCGGACGGGTCTACCTCGCCAACAGCCTGGGTTCGCTGCTCGCCCCCCTCGTGGTGGGCTTCCTTCTGGTGCCCGGCCTGCACGTGCCCGGCGCCTGGTGGCTGCTGGCGTTCGTGGCCGGGGGGGCGGGGGTCGGGCTGCTCGGGGCGGGGCCCGGCCGGGCCGGCGCCCGCCGGCTCGCGCTCGCCACCGCGGCCGGCGCCGGCCTCGGGATGGCCGGGCTGGCCGGCGGGCTCCTGCCCGCGGACCCCACGGCGCTCTTGCAGCACACGGTGGTCACGCGCGGCGCGGGCCCGCGCACGCTGCTCGAGGCGCGCACCGACGCGGTCACGACGGCCAGCGTCGTCGAGCGCGCCGACGGAGAGCGCATCCTCTACACCGACGACTTCGCCGCCGCCGCCACCGGCGAGGCCTACCGCTACATGCGCCTGCTCGGCCACCTGCCGGTGCTGCTGGCGCGCGAGCCGCGGTCCGCGCTGGTGATCGCCTTCGGCACCGGCACCACCGCCGGCGCCGTCGCCCAGCACGCCGGCGTGGAGCACCTGACGGTGGTGGAGGTGAGCCCGGCGGTGCTCGGGCTCGCCCCCTGGTTCGCCGAGGTCAACCGGGGCGTGCTGGACGACCCGCGCGTGGAGGTGCTGTGCGACGACGGGCGCGCCGTGCTCGAGCGCGCGACACGGACCTGGGACGTGATCACGCTCGAGCCGCTCATGCCCTACCACCCGGCGGGCCTGCCCTTCTACACCCGGGAGTTCTACGAAGTGGCCCGGTCGCGCCTGGCCGAGGGCGGCGTCCTGTGCCAGTGGCTGCCCGTGCACGCCCTGCAGCCCGCCCTGTACGCGGCCCTCGCGCGCACCTTCTTCGAGGTGTTCCCCGACGGCAGCCTCTGGTACTTCGAGCAGAGCAGCGCGCTGATCGGCCGGCGGGGCTCCGGCGCGCCGACGCGCGCGGAGGTCGTGGCGCGGGCGCAGGCCGCGCGCGAAGACCTCGCCGCCGCCGGGCTTGCGACGCCCGACGCCCTGGCCGGCGCCTTCGTGGCCGGTGGCCGGCGCGTCCTGGCGGCGCCCGGGCCGGCGGGGGGTGCGGCCTCCTGGCGCGACCGGCCGGTTCGGGACCTCGATCCCTGGCCCGAGTTCGAACCCACGCCGCGGGCCTCGCTGCTGCTGCCCTACCTGCACCAGACGCTGGAGTGGCTGGCGCTCCTGGCGCAGGACGACGAACCCCCGAAGGACGCGCCCTTCTGGCCGCCCACCGCCGATCGGCGCTGGCGAGCGGCCACCCGCGCGGGGTTGCTCGCCCGCATGCACGAGGCGCGGGGCGACTTCGCCCTGCGGGCCGGGCCCGACACGCTCGAACTCGCGCTGGGCGCGTGGGCCGAGGCGCTGGAGGGGTACGCCCGCGCGCGGGCGGTGCTGTCCGACGACCGGGCCCTAGAGTTGCGGGCGCTCTCGACGCAGCGCAAGCGGGGCGGGCTGCAGGCCCGCCGGCTGCTGGAGGCCGCGCGGCGCGCGGCCCGCGCGGGCCAGGCGGCCGAGGCCGCCCAGGCGCTGCGCCTGGCCGAACGCCACACCCGCGCCCTGCTCCCGCCCTACGTGGCCGACCCCGACCCCGCCGTGAGCGGGGCGCTGGACCTGATCCGGGTGCGCCTGGGCGTGCTGCTCGCGCTGGGGCGCTGCGCCGCGGCGCGCGACCTGCTCGGCCTGGCCGAGGTCTTGTTCGTGGGCCGGCCCGGAGCCGCGGAGGTGGCCGCGCTCGTCCGCGGCTTCGAGGCGCTGCTGGCCGGGCGGGCTCCGGGGGGCTGGGAGTTCGAGGCCGCGGCGCCCTGCCGCCAGGAGGGGATCGCCCCGGTGTTCGAGGCGGCCCAGGCCCTGGAGCGCGCGCTCGGGCCGCCCCCGGTCGGCGAGCGGGTGCGGCTCGCCGCGCGGCGCCTCCTGGCCGAGGCCCTCGACGAGGGCGTCGAGGCCGCCGCCGCCCGCTTCGTCGTCGGGCTGGAGGTCGCCGGCGCGTCGGAGGCGGAGGCGGCCGAGGCCCGGGCCGTGCTGGCCGTGCTCGCCGAACGCCTCGACCCCGACCTGGGGGCCCTGGAGGCGCGCCTCGTCGAGCCCGGCGAGGGGGGCGCGGCGGCCCTGGTCGAGGCGGCCCGCGCCCGGCTGCTCGGGTCGCGCCCGGCGGCCGTGGGGCGCGCGGCCCAGGGCGAAGCGGCGTGGCGCCGCGGCCTGGCGCGGGCGATCGGGGAGGAGGGTGGGCCGACGCTGCTCGCGCGGCTGGCGGCGTTGCTGGCCGACGCCGACCCCGGCGTGCGCGTCGAGGCGGCCGCCGCGCTCTATGCCCACGCCCCCGACCTCGCCGCGGGCTACGACCCGCTCGGGCCCGAGGCGGCGCGCGCGGAGGTCGTCCAGCGGGTGCGCGAGCGCTACGCCCCGTAGGCCCCCGCGAAGGCCCGACGGCGCCGGCCGGGGCGGGTTGCGATCAGGCCAGCGCCTTGGCCTCGGCCACCAGCTTCTGGACGGTCTGGCGGGCGTCGCCAAAGAGCATCATCGTCCTGTCGAGGAAGAAGAGTTCGTTCTCGACCCCCGCGAACCCCGACCCCAGGCTGCGCTTGAGCATGATCACGTTGCGCGCCTTGTCGGCGTCCAGGATGGGCATCCCGTAGATCGGGCTGGTGGTGTCGTGGCGCGCGGCGGGGTTGACCACGTCGTTCGCGCCCACGATCAGCGCGACGTCGGCCGACTCGAAGTGCGGGTTGGCCTGGTCGAGGTCCAGGAGTTGGTCGTAGGGCACGTTCGCCTCGGCCAGCAGGACGTTCATGTGGCCGGGCATGCGCCCGGCGACCGGGTGGATCGCGTAGCGCACGGTCACGCCGCGGGCCTGGAGGATGTCGCCCAGCTCGCGCAGGCTGTGCTGCGCCTGGGCGACGGCCAGCCCGTAGCCCGGCACCACGATCACGCTCCGGGCGTTGGTGAGCAGGATGGCGGCGTCTTCCGCGGTGTAGTTGCGCACGCTGCGGCCGGGGCCCGTCGCGGCCTGCGGCGCGCCGGTGTCGCCGGTGCCGAAGGCGCTGAAGAGCACGTTGGCCAGCGAACGGTTCATCGCCTTGCACATGATCGCGGTGAGGATGAGGCCCGAGGCGCCGACCAGGGCGCCTGCGACGACGAGGATCTCGTTCTGGATCGCAAAGCCCGCCGCCGAGGCCGCGACCCCCGAGTACGAGTTGAGCAGCGCGATCACGACGGGCATGTCCGCCCCGCCGATGGGCAGGACGGCCAGGACGCCCAGCGCGAGCGAGACCGCCAGCGCGAGCACCAGCCACCCGCCGGCCGTGGGGTCGCCCGCGTAGAGCACGACGCAGAGCACCGCCAGGGCCAGCAGCCCCGCGTTGGCCGCCTTCTGGAACGGGAAGGTGACCGGGCGGCTCGGCGCCCAGGCGGTCCCCTGGAGCTTGCCGTAGGCGATGACGCTGCCCGTGAAGGTGAGGCCGCCGACGATCACCCCGCCCGCGCCCACGCCGGCCAGCGTGGCGCCCTGGGGCGTCACGTGCGCCACGTCGCCCAGCGCCACGAGCGCGCTCGCCAGGCCGCCAAAGCCGTTGAACACGGCCACGAGTTGCGGCATGGCGGTCATCTGGACCCGGCGGGCCAGCACCGCGCCGACCCCGGCCCCCAGCGCGATCGCGAGCCCGATGCCCACCAGGTTCCCGGGCGACCAGGCGACCCAGAAGCGGCCGTCGAAGCGGTAGTCCACCAGGAACAGCGTGGCGCCGACGGCCACCAGCATCCCCAGCGCCCCGAGCTGGTTGCCCCGCGGGGCCGTGCGCGGGGAGGCCAGGCGCTTGAGGCCGAAGACGAACAGGGCGGCGGCGAGCAGGTACAGCGCCGCGACCAGGTCGAAGTTCATGCCGCCCTCCGCTTCGCGGGGCCCCGCCGGCGGGCCCTACGCGCCGCCCCCGCCGCCGCCCGCGTCGCCGCCGGGCGGGGACGGCTTCTTCTTGAACATCCGCAACATGCGGTCGGTGACCAGGAAGCCGCCCACCACGTTGATCGTGGCGAGGAACACGCCCAACAGCCCGAGGAGGGTGCCCAGCGTGCTCTCCTGGGCCGCCGCCACCAGGACGGCGCCGACCAGGATGATCCCGGAGATCGCGTTGGCCCCCGACATGAGCGGTGTGTGCAGCGTCGCAGGGACCTTGGTGATCACCTCGAAGCCGATGAACGCGGCCAGCACGAAGAGGGCGAGCCCCGCCATCTCGGGGGTGAGGAGGGCGAGCGGCATCATGGCGTGGCTCCCAGGCCCAGGGCGGCGCGCGTCGGGGCGTGGCGGACCTCGCCCGCGTGGGTCGCCAGCGCGCCCGCGGTGATCTCGTCGGCCAGGTCGAGCGCCACCGGCGCCGGCGGCGCCGCCGGCGGGGCGCCGGCGTCCCCGGGTGCCTTCGGCGGGCGCGGCGTCAGGTGGTGCACGATCTCCTGGAGGTTGCGCGCGAGCATGCGGCTCGCGTCGGCGGGCAGCGTGGCCGGGAGGTTCAGCAGCCCGACCACGGTCACGCCGCCCACCCGGGTGACCTCGCCGGGGCGCGTGCCGGCGCAGTTCCCGCCGGCCTCCGCCGCCAGGTCCACGACCACGGAGCCGGGCTTCATCGCCGCCACCGTGGCGGCGTCGACCAGGCAGGGCGCCGGCCGGCCCGGCACCAGGGCGGTCGTGATCACGGCGTCGGCGGCCCGCACGCGCTCGGCCAGCCGCGCGGCCAGGCGCGCCTGCGCCTCGGCCGAGAGCGAGCGGGCGTAGCCGCCCTCGCCCTCGCCGCGCTCGCCCAGGTCGACCTCGATGGCCTCCGCGCCCAGGCTGCGCGCCTGCTCGCGGGCCTCGGCGCGCACGTCGTAGGCCTCGACGACGGCGCCCAGCCGCCGGCAGGTGGCGATGGCCTGGAGGCCCGCCACGCCCGCGCCGATCACCACGACGCGGGCCGGGGGGATCGTGCCGGCGGCGGTCATCAGCATCGGGAAGAACTTGCCCAGGTGCTGGGCCGCGAGCAGGGCCGCGCGGTATCCGGCCACCGTGCTCATGGACGAGAGCGCGTCCATCGCCTGGGCGCGGGTGATGCGCGGGATCAGGTCCAGGGCGAACACGGAGAGCCCCGCCTCGGCCAGCGCGCGCACCTCCTGGGGGCGTTGCGCCGGGGCGAGGAAGCACACCAGCACGGCGCCGCGCGGGTAGGCCGGAAGGTCGGCCGGCGCCGGCGGCGAGAGTTGCGCCACCAGGTGCGCGCCGGCGAGCACCGCGGCCCCTTCGCCCAGCCGCGCGCCCGCGGCCTCGAACTCCGCGTCCGAGAAGCCCGCGTCCAGGCCCGCCCCGCGCTCCACGACCCATTCGTGGCCCGCGCGGACGAGCCGCTTGACGACCTCCGGGGAGGCGAGCACCCGGCGCTCGCCCGACGCACGTTCCTTGGGGATCGCGATCCGCACGGGTCGGGGGTCCTTCGGTCGAACGGTCCGAGGCGTTCTACGGGGCCCGGGGGGGAGGCCCAAGGAATCCGGGGCGCGGGGGGTCGGCGGCGGGTGGCAGTTGCGCGGCCAGCCACAGCGCCGCCGGCGCCCGCGCCGCCTCGAGGAGGTCGTGGCCGGCCTCGAGTTCCCGATGGGTCACCGCCAGGCCCGCCCGCTCGAAGTCCGCCCGAAGCGCCGCGACGTAGGCCGGCGGGTAGGCCGCATCCTGCGTGCCGCTCACACAGAGCAGCGGGAGACCGGCCAGGGCCGGGAGCCGGGCCCGGTACGCCGCGGCGAAGCCCCCGGCCAGCGCCAGCAGGCCGCGCACGCGGGGGCGTGCGCCGAGCGCGAAGTGCAGCGCGACGCCGACCCCCTGGCTGAAGCCGGCGAGCCAAAGCCGCGTGACGTCCCCGCCGGCGCGGGCCCCGAGCGCGTCGCAGACGGCGGCGAGGTAGCGGTCGTTGCGCGCGTCGGCCGCGGCGCGGTCGGCGCTCCCGATCCAGGCGTGGGCGCTCGCGCGCCCGCCCGGGTCGGGCGCGCCGCGGTAGAAGGTCTCGGGTCCGACGGGGACCGCCACCGCGCAGGCCGCGGGCGCCGTCGCCCGCAGCCAGGCGAAGAAGCGCGCCGGATCCTGCCCGTAGCCGTGCACCCCGAGCAGCACCGGGGCCGGGTCCGGCCCCGCGCCGGGGCCCAGGAGCACGCGCCCCACGGCCTCGTAGCGGACCTCGAGCGCGGGCCCGGGGCCCCCGGGGGGCTCGGCGGGGCCGGGCATCCCGTCCGCGTTCACGCCGGCCCGGGCACGCCCGCGCCGTCCTCGAGGGCCATGATCTTGGCGACGCGGGCGGCGTGGCGGCCGCCGTCGAAGGGCGTCTCGAGGAAGCGGTCCAGCATGCGGACCATGGCCGCCACGCTGAACAGCCGCGCGCCGAAGCAGACCACGTTGGCGTCGTTGTGGCGCCGGGCCATCTCGGCCGTGAAGGTGTCGTGGACCGTGGCCGCCCGCACCCCGCGCAGCTTGTTGGCCGCCATGCACACGCCGATGCCGGTGCCGCAGATGAGCACCCCGCGCTCGGCCCGGCCCGCCGCCACGGCGCCGCCGACGCGCGCCGCGAAGTCCGGGTAGTCGACCGACTCCCCCGGTGCGCAGCCCAGGTCCTCGACCGCGTGACCCCGGCCGCGCAGGTGCGCGACCAGGTCGCGGCGCTCGGCCACCCCGGCGTGGTCGGAGGCGATGGCGATGCGTAGGGCGCGCGGGTCGGTCATCGGCGGACTCCCGGGTCTGGCCCCAGGGTACCGCGGGGGCGCCGCCGAACCGCGCGGGCCCCCGGGGCCGAACGCGGCCCCCCGAGGTGCGCCGCGCCGGGGGGGGCGGGGTCAGTCGTCCTCGCCCTCCAGTTCCATCTCGTCCCAGGCGGGCGCGCCCGCGACGAGGTCCCCCTGCGCCTTGACCAGGACGCCGGGGGCCAGCGCGGCGAAGAACGCCGCGCGGCCGATCACCTGGTCGTCCTCGCCCTCGAACTCGTCCGCGGCGACGGCCGAGGTGTCGATGGCCACGCCCAGGATGTAAAGGAGCGGGTCCGCGGGCGCCGGCGACTCGTCCACCGGCCCCTGCAGTTCGATCCGCGTCGAGGGCGACTCGAGTTCGACCTCGGAGGCGAGGACCGTGGCCGGGCCGACCTTGCGCGCCTGCACCCGGACGTGCCCCCCGGCCAGGCCGGCCAGTCCGCCGACGTCCTCGAACTCGGTCCGCGCGTCCACGGTGACCACGAGCCCGGGCAGGCCCACCAGCGTGAAGGAGTCCGCCCCGACCGACTCCACGTCGGCTTCGATGCGCACGGGATCCTCGAACTCGACCTCGCGGGCGTGGAGCACGCCGGCGACGAGGGCGCCCTCGACCTCGAGCCACGTGCCGACCACCACCTCGGCCGCGGTGCCCCCCTCGTAGCGCGTCGCCGCCGAGGTCTGGACCGTGACGCCGTTGAGTTGGAAGGAGTCGGCGGTGAGCAGGGCCGTCACCACGCCCTCGATCTCGGTCTCGTCGTTGTCGTCGTGGTCTTCCAGGAAGTCCCCCTTCACCTCGGTGGCCATCAACTCGCCCTGCGGGCCGAGCGCGGCGGGCCCGCGCACGCGCACGAAGAGCCCGTCGGCCAGGAGCCCGCCGGGCAGGTCGTCCAGGTCGGCCACCGTGTAGTCCACGGTCAGGGCGCCGATCGCAAAGCGCTCCGCCAGCGCGTCGTGGCCGGCGACGATCCCCCGCACGCGGACCTCGGACAGGCTGTCCTCGCGCTCCACGCGCGTGGCCACGATCACGCCGGGTCCCGACACGAAGCCGTACACCTCGAGCAGGTCGCCGACCGCAAGGCCGTCGGGCGAGGCGGGAACGATGCCCGGCCCGTACGTCGTCTGGCTGCCCACCTGCACGGTCTGGCCGAGGACGATCAAGGTGCCGGCGTCGGGCTTGGCCGTGAGCGGCCCCTTCACGGCGTCCTCCACCTCCACGTGCAGCGCGGCGTGGGTCGATCCGGAAAGGCTCCCGGTGACCAGCGCCGTCATGCCCACGCGCAGGTCCGCCGGCGTGGCGGGCTCGCCGCCGAGCGCCACGGTCGTGCCCTGGGTCGAGAAGCTGGTGCCCGCCACAGAGAGCGAGTCCACCGTGGCGATGGCGCCGTAGGTCAGCGTGGGCTTTCCGGTCCCGCCGATGCCGCCGCCGACGCTGGAGCCCCCGCCGCAGGCGGGG
>JAPKHB010000520.1 GCA_026647295.1 Planctomycetota bacterium
CGGGGCCCCGGCCGGGCGCCGCGTGCACCTGGTCACCTACGGGTGCCAGATGAACGAACTGGACGCCGAGTTGGTGCTCGGGGACCTCCTGCGCCGGGGCTACCGGCGGGCCGCGGGGCTCGAGGACGCCGACGTGCTCCTGGTGCAGACCTGCTCGGTGCGCGAGCACGCGGAGGCCAAGGTCTGGAGCCTGCTGGGCCGCGCCCGGCAGATGAAGCGGGAGCGTCCGGACCTCAAGATCGGCGTGTTGGGGTGCATGGCCCAGCGGGCCAAGGACGAGATCGTCCGGCGCGCGCCCCACGTGGACCTGGTCCTGGGCACGGCCACCTTCCGCGCGGCGGTCGAGGACCTGGAGACCGTCACCGAGGCGGGGGGCCGCATCACGCGCGTCGGGCGCGGGGCCGCGGTCGACGTGCTGCCCGACGCGGACCGCAACGTGCAGAGCCGGCCGGACCCGTTCCGCGCCCACGTCACGGTCATGCGCGGCTGCGACCACCACTGCACCTACTGCATCGTGCCCGCCACGCGCGGCAAGGAGGTCTCCCGGCCCCTGGGCGAGGTCCTCGACGAGGTGCGGCGCCTCGTGGCCGACGGCGTGCGCGAGGTGACCTTCCTCGGGCAGAACATCAACACCTACGGGAAGGACCGGGGCGAGGGGGGCCTGTGCGCCCTGCTCGAGCAGGCGTGCGCGGTGGAGGGGCTCCACCGGGTGCGCTTCCTCACCTCCAACCCCTTCGACATGACCGAGGACATGATGCGGCGCTTCGGGCGCCTACCGAAGGTGATGCCGTGGCTGCACATCCCGGCCCAGTCGGGTTCGGACCGCGTGCTGGCGGCCATGCGGCGCGCCTACACCGTCGACGGCTACCGCGAGGTGGTCGGGTGGGCGCGCCAGCACATCCCCGGCGTCGAGATCACCTCCGACTTCATCGTCGGATTCCCGGGCGAGACCGAGGCGGACTTCGAGGCCACCTGCCGCCTGGTCGAGGAGATCGGCTTCCTGCAGTGCTACGTGTTCAAGTACAGCGTGCGCCCGCGCACGGTGGCGGCGCGGCACCTGCCCGACGACGTGCCCGAGGCCGAGAAGCAGCGCCGCAACGTGGCCCTGCTGGCCTGCCAGGACCGGGTGGCCCAGGGCCGCAACGCGCGGCTCCTCGGGCGCGAGGTCGAGATCCTCGTGGAGGGGCCGAGCAAGTCGGATCCGACCCGCGTCACGGGCCGGGACCACCACAACCGCCTGGTGCACTGCCCGGGTCCTTCGACCCTGGCGGGCCGGCTGGCCCGCGCGGTCATCGAGGAGGTCGCCCGCCACTCCCTGCTCGGGCGCATCGTCGCGCACGAGTGAGCCGCCGCGCGGCTTGCCGAGGGCCGGCAAACGACCCTTGCCCGCCCGAGGCGGGCCAGGCGCGCGGTCCACAAGCCGGGGGGGGCGGGCTAGGAGCGGTCGTAGTGGGCGCGCACGACCTCTCCCGTCGTGTCGTCGATCGTCAGGCTGACGACGCCCTGGGCGGGGTCGCCCAGGCGCACCTGCCAGATCGGACGGCGCGAGAAGAGGGGGCGGCGGCGGGACACCCGGACCGGCTCCGACCAGCGCCAGCCTTCCCACTCGGCGGTGGCCTTCGCTACGGCGATGGCTTCTTCACGGGTC
>JAPKHB010000521.1 GCA_026647295.1 Planctomycetota bacterium
ATCCTACGGGGCCGGCGGCGCCCCCGCCACCCGGGGGGCCGGGGGGCGCGCCTTGGGGGGGCCGGGGCGTCACAGGGCGGCCAGGCGCTCGCGCAACTCGGCCTGCTTCAGGCCCTCGAGCAACTCGTCCAGGTGGCCGGCCAGGACCGCGTCCAGGTTGTGGACCGTCAACTTGATGCGGTGGTCGGTGACCCGGCTCTCCTTGAAGTTGTAGGTCCGGATCTTCTCGGAGCGGTCGCCGCTGCCGATCTGGCTCGCGCGGGTGGCGGAGCGCTCCCGCGCGGCGCGCTCGCGCTCCAGTTCGTAGAGCCGGGCCTTGAGTTGGCGCATCGCCGTGGCGCGGTTCTTGTGCTGCGAGGGGTCGGCCTGGCACTTGACCACGATGCCCGTGGGCAGGTGCCGGATGCGCACGGCCGAGGAGGTCTTGTTCACGTTCTGCCCGCCGGGGCCGCCCGCGCGCATGGTGTCGATCTCGATGTCGGCGTCCAGGATCTCGATCTCGACGTCCTCCGCCTCGGGCAGCACGGCCACCGAGGCGGTCGAGGTGTGGATGCGCCCCTGCGCCTCGGTCTTGGGCACCCGCTGCACGCGGTGCACGCCCGACTCGTAGCGCATGGCCCCGAAGGCGCCCTTGCCCCTAAGCGCGAAGGAGACCTCCTTGAAGCCCCCCTGGTCCGAGGCGCCGGCGTCCAGGAGTTCGAGGCGCCAGCCGCGGCGCTGGGCGAGGTGCTGGTACATCCGGAACAGGTCGCCGGCGAAGAGCGCCGCCTCCTCGCCGCCCGCGCCGGCGCGGATCTCCACGATCGCGTCGCGCAGGTCGTCGGGGTCCTCGGAGACCAGGCTCTCGCGCACGGCCTGGGCGAGCCGCTCGACGTCCGCGAGCGCCTGCGGGAGCTGCGCCTCGGCCAGCGCGCGCAGGTCCCGGTCGCTGCCGCCGTCGGCCAGGATCTCGCGCGCCTCGGCGACCTCGGCCTGGGCCTTGCGGTAGCGCCGGAACAGGCCCACGGGCTCCATCAGGGCCGTGAGTTCGCGGTTGAGCCGCGCGTACTCCAGGTGGCTCGCGGCCACGGCGGGGTCCTCGAGCCGGCGCGCAAGGCCCCCGGCCTGCGCCTCCATCTCCTCGAGGCGGCGCTCCAACTCGGGGGTCAGCATGGCCGGCACGGCTCCCGCGGGGCCAGGGGCCCGGCCTGCTACCGGGCGTCCGGCTTCTGCGCCCGCTTGCCGTAGTTCTGGCCGTACTTGCTGCGGAACTTGTCGATGCGGCCCGCCGCGTCGACGAAGCGCTGCTTGCCCGTGAAGAAGGGGTGCGAGGCCGAGGAGACGTCGAGCCGGATCACGTAGTGCGTGACGCCGTCGATCTCCCGCGTCTCGCGGGTCTTCATCGTGGAACGGCTGGTGAACTCCCAGCCGGCGCCGGTGTCCACGAAGACGACCGGGTGGTACTCGGGGTGGATGCCTTGCTTCATGGGAGCCTCGCCGGGCCTCAAGGGCAAAGGGCCAAGGGTAGCCGGGGCCCGCACGGGGGCCAAGCCGGGGCGGCGGGGGGAAGGCCTAGCGCCCGCCGGTTTGGGTTTGATTTTGGGTCGGAATCGTAGACGCCATCGACATTGGTGGCCTTCAGCAAGGCGTCGCAATGGAGT
>JAPKHB010000522.1 GCA_026647295.1 Planctomycetota bacterium
TCGCCTCCTCTGGCCCCCGCCGCCCCGGGCCCTGGAGTACCGCGACCTTCCGGCTTGACCCGGGGCGCCCGCCGGCCCGCCTGACGATTGCGAGCCGGGCTCGGTACGGTCACGCGGCTTGGGGTCAGCCGTCCGTCTGTGGCGACCTGAACTTGCCTTCAATCGTTATCCTCGCAACTTCCCCTGCGCGGGTCAGTTCGACCCTTGCGTCGCATCCGTCGGAATGGCCCCCAGGCGCATCGGAGATCGCGATGATCGCACAGTCGGTCGAGGGGTTGTAGTCGAGCGACACCCCCAATCTCCTCCGCAATTCCCGGATCGCAGTCGGAGGAAACATGAAGGTCCCCAGTCGCGGACGCAAGAGCAGCAACTCTACCGTTCGCAACTCACCGCGTACACCAACGTCAAAGCCACATAGTCCGAGGTCGACCGTCCGTGCGGCAGACTCGGACGTGAGCGTGATGGTCACCTTCTCGGGTTGCCAAGAGACGTTGGTCATGCCTCCGGCTCTCCCCGGGGCTGCCCACGCGAACCGCGATGCGCCCTTCCTTCCTCACCCGCGGTTCTCGGCGACACAGCCGAGTTTCCCTCGGCATCGCAGTGGATCGATGTTTGGTCCCTTGGCGATCCCCGCCCGTGCTCGGAGCCACTCGAAGGATCGATCCGTCCGCCAATTGGGGCGAACGAGGACGCCGGCAAACCCCTCCGCAGGAGCCGGCCGCGGGCCCGGTCAGAGGCGCGCGTACTCATCGAGGGCCTCGCGGTCGGACATGGCGGCGAGTTGGTCGCAGATGGCCCGCTCCACGCCCACGGCCTCGGCCCAGCGGCGCGCGTCGTGGTCCAGGAGGCGGGGCTCCTCGCGGTAGGCCTCGAAGATCGCGTTCAGGATGCGCCGGGCGCGGCTGCCCATCTTCATCAGCCGGGGGTGGCAGTAGAAGTGCTCGTGCAGGAAGTGGCTCAAGCGCCGCTGCTTGCGGTGCATGCCGTCGCTGAAGCCCACCAGCAGGCGCTCGTGCGCCTGGACCGCCTCGGGCGACGCGACGCCCGCGGCCGCGATGCGCGCCGCGGAGGCCGTGATCAGGTCGCCCACGCTCTCGTCGATGATGGCCTTCACCGTCGCGAGCACCTGGAGGCGCCGGGGCTGGCCGGCGAGGTCCGCCGCCACGCGCTCGGCGTGGGCGCGCCAGATCTCGACCTCGCCCAGCGCGTCCGGTTCGACCAGGCCGGCCGTGATCCCGTCGTCCAGGTCGTGCGCCAGGTAGGCCAGCGAATCGCACACGTCGACGAGCTGGGCCTCCAGCAGCGGCCGGCGGTCCCGGTCGAAGCCCAGGGCCCCGGCGTCCTTCGGGCTGTGGCGGGCGAAGGCCTCGCGCACCTCGTAGCTCAAGTTGAGGCCGCGCCAGTGCGGGTAGCGCACCTCCAGCAGGTCCACCACCCGCAGCCCGTGCGCGTTGTGCTCGAAGCCGCCGTGGTCTTCCATCAGGTCGCGCAGCGCGTACTCGCCCTTGTGGCCGAACGGACCGTGGCCCAGGTCGTGGCTCAAGGCGATCGCCTCGGCGTTCTTCCCGCCCAACTCCACGTGCAGCCGCTTGAGCTGCGGGGCCGCGTGGCGGGCCACCGTCTGGCCGGTGGC
>JAPKHB010000523.1 GCA_026647295.1 Planctomycetota bacterium
GGCAGCGGAAACAACATCGAAAAATCCTGGCGCGCAGATCATGGCCTCGCGTTTGACGGATATGCTCTTTATTCAAATTTTGCGCGCGCATATCGTCGAACAGGCGGGCAATGATTGCAAAGAAAAGGCCGGCTGGCTGCGCGGCCTCCTGGAGGGCGGCTACGCCATCGATCCCTTCGACCGCCCCTTCGTGCAGGCCGAGGCGCTCGGGCTGGCCGCCGGCGCGGGCCTGGTGGAGTTGCTGCCGCTCGTGCGCGCGCGCCTGGGCCCGCCGGCTGATGAAGAGGTGCGCGCCGGCGCGGCCCGCGCGCTGGGCGAGTTCCTCGGCGCCGCGGCCGGGGCGGAGTGGGCGGACCCGGTCGCCGCCGAGGTGCGCGCCGCGGCCACGAACGACACTAGCCCCTGGGTGCGCCGGGCCGCGCGCGAGGCCCTCAAGGCCGCGGGCCTGGACGCCCCCGCGCCGGTTGCGCCGGTCAACGCCTGGCGGGGGCTGCCCGTCGCCGCGGGCGAGGGCTGGCTGACGGAGGCCGAGATCCTCGAACAGGCCGCGTGGATCGAGCGCCACGACCCGATCGTCGCCCTGGACACCACGCAGGGGACGATCCACCTGCGGCTGGACGCGCGCTGGGCGCCGGTACACGCCGTGAGCCTCGTGCAGGCCGTGCGCCGGGGCGTGTACGCCGGCACGCGCTGGCACCGCGTGGTGCCCTCCTTCGTGATCCAGGGCGGGGACCCCCACGGCCACGGCGCCGGGCACGCGGGCTGGACCGTGCCCGACGAGATCGCCCCGCACCCCTACCGGCGCGGCGTCCTGGGCATGCCCAAGAGCACCAAGGACGACGGCGGCTGCCAACTGTTCGTGATGCACGGGGACTACGGCCCGCTGGACGAGCGCTACACGGCCTATGGCCGCGTCGTGAGCGGGATGGAGGTCGTGGACCGCATCCGCGTCGGCGATCGCATCCTTCGGGCCCGGCTGCTGCCCGATCCCGGGGCGCGCTGAACGTGGCGCCGGGGCTCGTCCTCCCGCTGTACACCGTGGACGCCTTTGCGGACCGGCCCTTCCGCGGCAACCCCGCGGCCGTGTGCCTCAACGAGCGCGCGCTGGGCGCGCGCCTGATGCAGGCCATCGCCGCGGAGATGAACCTCTCGGAGACGGCCTTCCTCGTCCCGCGCGACGACGGCGACTGGGACCTGCGCTGGTTCACGCCCGCCGCCGAGGTGGACCTGTGCGGCCACGCGACGCTGGCGTCCGCCCAGGTCGTCTTCGAGGAGGTGGAGCCGGGCCGCGCCGAGGTCGTGTTCCACACCCGCAGCGGCCCGTTGCGGGTCGTGCGCGCCGGGGACCTGTGCGTGATGGACCTGCCCGCCGATCCGCCGTGGCCCGAGCCCCCGGCGCCGGGGCTCGTGGAGGGGCTCGGGCGCGCGCCGGCCGCGGTCCTGGCCTCGCGGGCACACTGGCTCGCCGTCTACGACACGGAGGCCGACGTGCGGGCGCTCGCGCCGGACTTCGCGCGCCTGGGCACGCTCGACCGCAGGGTGATCGCCACCGCCCCCTGCGCGGGGCAGGCGGACTTCGTCTCGCGCTTCTTCGCGCCGGGCGTCGGCGTGCCGGAGGACCC
>JAPKHB010000524.1 GCA_026647295.1 Planctomycetota bacterium
ACGTCCTCGCTGGTATCCGAGAGGTTGTAGCGTTCCAGGAGGCGGACAATCTCACGGCCGGTGGCCGGCTTGAGGTTGATGCGATCATCATCGGCGAAGATGCGGTCCTCCGCATAGGCTGTCTTCGTCCTGTTGAAGAGGTCGTTGAGGGGGTTGTCGCCGAGCTGTTCGTCAAGGTAGTCCGCGGTGAAGAGGTTGATGCGACGGCGCCTGGCTTTCAGTTCGCGCTCCACCCACACCTTCACGAATAAGACCTTGGCGATCTCGTCAAAGGCTGCCGCAGGATCCAAGTGCTCGCGATTGCGGATGACATTGTGGCACTGGTGCAGAAGGTCTGCGAACTCGTCCTCTTTGAATACCTTGAGGCGAGCAAGGAGTTCCTGAATGTCCTTGTCGGTCGCGTCCGCATGAGGAACGTTCTCGATCTCTTCAAGGTAGCCGGGCATCCGGTCCTTGCGGACCCGCCAGTAGCGCGTCTGCCGTGTGTTGTGGGTGACGAAGAAAGGCGCGCTGCTCAGGCGGGCGTAGTTGTCGCCCTGGCGGTAGTCATCGGGTGAGATCGATACATTGTCCGACTTGCACTCGATGACGATCAGCGGCGTCTTCCCATCGGTCTTGTCCTGCATCGTGCGCCAAATTACAAAGTCCGCCCGGGCGCGGCCGGCTCCTCGGCCAGTAACGTTGATCTCCTCTTGTATCTGATCGAGGGAGAACCCGTATTCGTTCACGATGACGCAAAGGTAGTCTTGCCGAACGCGTTCCTCCGGCGTTTCGTCGAGCCACTTCTTGCGGACGTGACTCCAGATCTTCCCATTCCCGTCACGCCTTACGGCGAGCAGCTGAGGGGCGGGGCCGGTACCGACAGGGTCTTGCCGGGCCGGCGACGCTGTGCGCGGGGGTCGGGAGCTGGAAGCCGGGCGTCTTGTCCTGGAGACTGGCTTCTTGGCCACTGATTCGCCTCCTCAGGGGTCTGCGGGGCCATCTGCTACGTCCAGACTGCCTGAGCCACCGCGTCGGCGGCCTGCCGGAGGCGGTCGTCGTCAGTGTGTAGATACCGGAGGGTGACGACGCTCCCCGGCCTGTGGCCCAGAATCCGCCCGATCGTGGCCACGTCGGTCCCGGCGGCGGCCAGGAGAGTGGCCGCCGTGTGCCGGAGCGTGTGCCACCCGCCCCGAGGCACCCCTGCCCGGTCCATGAGGCGGTGGAGGGCCTTGTAGAGGGAGGAGTCGGAGACCGGGAGGCGCCGGCAGACCCGGCCCGAGCGCTCCCGGTGGCGCTCCAAGACCTCCCGGAGGGGGGCCGAGATCGGGAGCCGAAGGCGCGTGCCGGTCTTGTGCCGGGGGCGGGCGATCAGGCCCGCGTCGAGGTCGACCTCCTTCCAGGTGAGGGCCCGGAGGTCGGCCCGGGAGAGGCCGGCGAAGAGCCCGAGCGCCACGGGGACCTCGAGGTAGTGGCCCCGGGCGGCCTCGAGCAGGCGGCGGCACTGCTCGGGGGAGAGTGCCTCCCGGTGCTCCAGCGGGCGCGCCCGGGGCGGCTTGAAGTCGCCCACGAAGTCCCCGCAGGCGTAGCCCACGGCCGCGCACCACGCGATGAAGCGGCGGTAGAC
>JAPKHB010000525.1 GCA_026647295.1 Planctomycetota bacterium
GACAGCGCGAAGGCCGCCAGCGGCGAGCCGCCGAAGTCCTCGACGCCGAAGCTGACCTGCACCACCAGGAGGGCGTCGATCCAACGGGACCATTCGCGCGGGGCGCAATGCCCACGCGACGCTGCGAAGCCTACGCGTGGGCACGGCGCGCGCAAGGTCGTGCCCCGCCGCACCGCCCCGGCGCGCCTTTGCCCACCCTACGCGAGCTCCGCCCTGGCCTCGGCGCGCAGGTCGAAGGTGCTGCGCACGCCGATGTCGTCGAAATGGGCATCGATGAAGTTGCGCGCGGCGCGGCGGCCGCCGGCCTGGCCTTCGGCGCGCTGGAGGCCGAGGATCCGGCGCTCTCGGCGCTGCTGGACGGCACGGTCGTCGACGTGCTGATCGACACGGTGGGCGGCGCGCACTTCCGCGACTTCGGCAGCGTCGCGCCCTCGGTGTTCGCGGCGCTGCGCCGGCTCTCCGGGCGCGACCTGCCCAACACCGCGGTGGACTGGGCCCGCTGGTGGCAGCCGGCGCGGACCGGCTTCCGGGCCCGCCGGCCGCTCAAGAAGGTCGAGGCCTCGGACCTCCTGCGCGCCTGGGTGGGCTACCTCGCGCTCGACGCCCAGGGGCGGCGGCGCTCGGCCGAGTTCGTCCCGCAGGGGGGCGTGGTCCGCCCCGGCGCGATCGTGCTGCGCCCACCGGTGTTCGAGGCGCTGGTCGCCTTCCTCGAGGACCAGGGCATCTTCGCGGCCCAGGACCGGGGGCTGGTGCGCAGCGACGAGCACGTGACCGTCACCCTCGGCGTGCTCAACCAGCGCCGGCGCATGCAACTCGGGCCGGAGCGGGCCGGGGCCGACGCGGCGGCGCAGGAGGCCAACGCGCGCGCCTACGCCACGGTGCGCATGCGGCTCGACAGCCTGCTCGACGCCAACCTCTGGCAGGCCTACCGCGACCTGGACGCACCGGGCGACGCGCTCGCGTGGTGGGACGCGACCGACCGCAAGATGGCGCAGGCGGGGCCCGAGGAGCGCGCGGCGCTGCTCCAGTCCGCGATCGTGGCCGCCTACGACGACCTGCCCGACGACCTCGCCCGCGCCGACGCGCTGCTCAAGTTGCGCGCGATGGACCGCCCGCTCGCCGAGGCCGACGCCGAGGCCCTCGCCGAGGTGCTGGGGGCGTCGCCGTCCTTCGGCCGCATGGAGGCCGACGCCGTGCGCTGGCTGCTCGCCGGGGGGCAGGAACGGCCGCGGGCGGTGGTGGTCGAGCGGCTCGCCGAGCGCGTCGAGCCCGACGCGCGCGAGCTGCTGGCCGGCGTGCTCTTCGACCGCGGCGTCGAGGCCGTGCGCGAGGCCTTCGCCGACCCGCGCGCCGGCATGCGCGCGGCCGCCGCGCAGGCCGCGCGGATGCACGTCGAGCAGGCCGCGGGCTCGGCCGCGGCCGCGCTCGACCGCGAGGCGCTGGCGGCCCGGCTGCGGCCGGGCCTGGAGGTCCTCGCCGGAGACGCCGACCCGGCGGTGTCGATCCGGGCGCTGCTGGCGCTCGCCTACCTGGGGGACCCCGCCGTCGTGGAGCGCCTGGAAGGCCTGTACCGCAACGGGCGCTTCAACGTCCGC
>JAPKHB010000526.1 GCA_026647295.1 Planctomycetota bacterium
GCCACGGCGTTCGGACTGGGGTTGGCCGCATGGCTCGGCCTGCCTTGGGATCCCCGGGGAGCGGAGCCCGCGCGGCCCCTCCCGCCGGTTGAGGGGGCGCGAGGGCCGGGGTCAGCAAGGCCGGGCGACGGTTGGCCTTGGCCGGCTGAGGGGCCTCTCGTGACGGTGCCTCCTCCCAACCCGAAGATCTACCACATCACCCACGTGGGGAACCTGCCGCGCATCGTGGCTGACGGGTGCTTGGTGTCCGACCGCGAGATGATCGAGCGGGGCGGCCCGGAGCAAGCCATCGGGATGTGGGCGATCAAGCGGCGCCGGGTGACGGAGCTGGGAGTCGACCCTCACCCAGGCACGCGGGTCGGGGACTACGTTCCCTTCTACTTCTGCCCCCGGTCGATCATGCTCTACGTCATCGCCCGCAGGAACCACACCAAACTGACCTACCGCGGGGGGCAGGACCCGATCGTCCACCTGGAGGCCGACCTCGAGGAGGTCATCGCCTGGGCGGAGGAGCACGGGCGGCCGTGGGCCTTCTCGCTTTCCAATGCCGGGGCCTACTACACCGAGTTCCGATCGCGGCGGGAGGATCTGGACCAGCTGGACTGGCCGTCGATCGCGGCGACGGACTTCCGGGGGCCCGGAGTCCGGGCCGCCAAGCAGGCCGAGTTCCTGCTCCACGGGAGGTTCCCCATCTCCCTGGTCCGGAGGGTCGGCGTGCGGACGCCGGGGGTGCAGGCGCAGGCCCAGGCGGCCCTCCAGGCCATGGGGAGCGCGCCCCCTGTGGCTGTCCTACCCCGCTGGTACTATTAGGCTTAAGGACTCATGATCACGTACAAGGCGGGCGACATCCTCGAAGAAGAAGCCGACGCGCTCGTGAACACGGTGAATTGCGTCGGCTTCATGGGACGCGGCATCGCCCTTCAGTTCAAGAAGGCGTGGCCGGAGAACTTCCGTGCCTACGCCGCGGCCTGCAGCCGCAACGAAGTCGCGCCGGGCCGGATGCTGGTGTTCGCGACCGGGCGCCTGGCGCCGCCGAAGTACATCATCAACTTCCCGACCAAGCGGCACTGGCGAAGCAAGTCCCGCATGGAGGACATCGAGGCCGGCCTGTCGGCGCTGGTCGATCAGGTCCGGGAGCTGGGAATCCGGTCCCTCGCGATCCCGCCCCTGGGGGCCGGGCTTGGAGGGCTGGACTGGGCTCAGGTGAGGTCTCGCATCGAACAGAGCATGCAGGCCCTCCCGGACGTCGATGTGATCGTGTTCGAGCCGCTGAGGGCCCCGGCCAAGCCCAGGGGCCGCCAGGCCGCGGAGCCGCCGGCAATGACGCCGGGGCGGGCCGCGTTGGTCGAGCTCATGGACCGCTACCTCGCCGGGCTCCTCGATCCCTTCGTCTCGCTACTCGAGGTACACAAGCTCATGTACTTCATGCAGGAGGCGGGGGAGCCGCTGCGTCTGCGGATGGCCAAGGGGCTCTATGGGCCGTACGCCGAGAACCTGCGCCACGTCCTGACGGCGGTGGAAGGCTACTTCGTGTCGGGCTACGGCGATGGGGGGGACGAGCCCGAGAAGATCCTGGAAGTCAT
>JAPKHB010000527.1 GCA_026647295.1 Planctomycetota bacterium
GTGCGCGTCCTGGGCGGTGCGGACCGTCTCAATCGTCGCCACCGGCGCCGTCATGATGTCCTGGACGGTCAGCTTGTTGAGGTCTTTGGTCCCGGCGACGCCGCGCCGCACGATGTCGCTATCCGTGATGATGCCGACGATCTTGCCGCCGAACTTCTCGGCATTCTCGTTCAACTGCTCGATCGACTCCACCGGGACGTATTTCGGCACCGCAATGCCCTGATAGAGTGTGCCCTGGATGGGCGGACGGACGCCCGAAGGTCCCCAAGACGCGGTGGGGCGCCCGTCGCGGGAGGGAGGGCGGGTATCCTCGGCGGGTCCGCGCCCCGCCCGGAGCCCCCGATCCCATGTCGCCGCCCTCCGTTTGCCGATCGGTCCGCGCACGGCGGGTGCGCGCGGGACGCGGCTGGCCGCTGGTCGCGCTCCTGGCCCTCGGGGCCCAGGCCGCGGCCCCCGCGGGCCCCGGGGCGTGCGCCGCCGAACGCCTCGACGCCGCGCCGGCCCAGGTCCACGTGGACCGCTACCGGGGCCGCTGGGCCGACGACCCGCGCTTCGAGGAGCGCTTCGGGGCACTGGCCGAGCGCGTCGAGTGGGGGCTGGAGGAGGTGGCCGAGCGCCTCGGGCTGCGGCCCCGGGTGGCCTCCGACATCCACGTCTACGTGGTCGACGTGGACCTCGGCCGCTTCGGGCTCGACCGCGCGCGTTCCTGGAGCCGCGTGGAGCGGGGCCGGCCCGTGCACCTGGTCGCGCTCTTCACCGAGTACTACCTCTCCGGCGACTCGGACCTCGAGATGACCCTCGTCCACGAACTCACCCACGCGGTGATGCGCGAGCGCATGGGCCAGCGCGCCTACGAACGCCTGCCCTACTGGGTCCGCGAGGGGCTCGCCGTCCACACCGCGCGCGAGGGGGAGCACCACCTTCGGCGCAACCTCCAGGTGGCCGAGGACGTGGAGGCGCTGCTCACCGGCCTGATGACCTCGCAGCGCACGCTGCTCATGTATCCCTACGCGTGGCTGGCGATCGACCTGATCGAGGGCCGCGGCGGCGCGGGCAGCGTGGCGCGCTTCGCGGAGGCGGTCGTCCAGGGCGAACCCGTCGGGGCGGCGATCGAGCGCCTGACGGGGCTTGGCTTCGAGGCCTTCGAGGCGGCCCTGCGCGAGCACGTGCGCGCGCGCGTGCGGGCGGAAGCCGGCGGACTCGGCGATCTCAAGGCGGCCAAGCGGCTCTACGCGCGCCGCCGGCGTGCGGAGGCCCTCGAGGCCTTCGAGGGGTTCCTCGCCGCGCACCCGGCCTCCTGCTTCGCCCCGACCGCCCGCTACTACCGCGCCCGCGCGCTGTACCTCCTGGGCCGCCGGAGCGAGGCGCGGGACGCCTTCGAGGAGTGCCTGGCCCTGGACCTTGGCCACTCGGGGCTGGGCGACGAGGCCCAACTCCACCTGGGCATCTGCCACTACCACCTGGGCGCCACGCAGGAGGCCGAGCGGCACCTGCGGCGCTTCGTGTACCTGCACCCGCACTCCAACGAGATCGACCACGTCCTGCTGTACCTGGGGCGGGCCCTGGCCCGCCTG
>JAPKHB010000528.1 GCA_026647295.1 Planctomycetota bacterium
AGGAGCGGCAGGGCGCCAAGGGCCTCGCCGCGGGCCAGGCGCTGGCGCGCCCGCGCGACCAGGTCGGCGGTGGCCACCGGCCGGATCGCGCCGGCCGTGCACAGTTCGGCCAGGACCTGGGCCGCGGTGAACAGGTCCAGGTTGGCCGCCTCGGTGATCTGCTCGACGTTGCGGCACCCGTCGACGCACGGCACCACCAGGTCCACCGCCTCGGGGTCGAGGTCTTCGTTGCCCTCGAGGTCCACCGCGGCGCCGGTCCCCTCGTAGACCTCGCGCGTCGTGGGGATCACGTCGGCGATCATCGACCAGTGGTCGACACGCCGCGTGAGGTCGAGCAGGAGCGCGTCCACCGCCAGCGGGTGGTCGATCGGCTCGCCTTCCTCGCCGTCGGGGCGCAGCGCCTTGCCGTCGATGAACTCAAAGCGCTGGATGGCGGTGAGCTGGGCGCGGAAGAGCCGCTCGCCGACCACCGCCTCGTAGGTCTCGTTGCGCTCGGCCAGGCCGAGCAGGCCCATCTCCACCAGCACGTCGCCCACGAAGCGGCCGGAGTGCCGGTGGATCTCCTCGGCGCGGTCGAGCCGGTCGGGGTCGTAGGCCCGCTGGCGCCGCAGCCGGCGCAGGAAGGCCCGCGAGACGTGCGGGTCGTTCTGCAGGAACGCCAGCCGGCCGTTGTCCACGAAGAGGGTGCGCGGGCCCCGCTCGGTCTCCAGGAGGAGGGTGCCGACCTTGCGGTTGAAGGCGAGCATCTGGAGCAGCTCGCGCAGGTTGAAGGTCTCGAGCGTTCCCTTGATGGTCACGGGGGCTCCGCGCGGTCGGCGTTGCGGGGGGGGGATCGGGGGCGTAGACTGGCCCGCTGCCGGGTCCGGTCGCCTCCCTATCGGCGCGGGTGCCAAGCCCGGTGAAGGCGACATTCAAGGCCCGGAGCGCGGGGGCCGGCCCCCCGCCCGGGTCCGGCCAGGAGGCTTCCCCATGCGCCTGCGCTTCCCCTGGAGCGGCTGCTGGAAGGCCCTGGGCGCCACCCTGTGGTCCCTGCGGGCCCGGAGGCGGATGCGGCGCAGCGACCTGGACGGCGCGGTGGAGGCCTGGCAGCAGGCGCTTAGGCGCCGCCCGGGCCGCTGCGACTTCTTCCTCGGGCTCGCCGAGGCCCACTTGCGGGGCCGGCGGGTGGGGGAGGCCCGCCGGGCGCTGCACCTGGCCCGCGAGGCAGACCTTCGAAAGTACGAACAACGTGCCGCCCTGGTGCTGGCACGCTGCGGGTACGACCTGGAGGGGCTGATGCGTCCGGCGACCCCGCGGCCCGAGCCCGTCACGGCGCCGGCCAAGGCGGGCCGCCACCGCACGGGTGCGACGAACCTCCCGTTCGGCGATTGTCAGGACCTGGACGAGTACGCCCGCTTCCGCGCCATGCCCCCGATCAGCCGCGACGAGATCGACGGGATGGACCTGGACGAGGTCCTGGGCGACCTGCTCGACGCGCACGCTTCCGGAGGCCAGCGAGCCGCGCACGATCGGGACCCAGACCGGCGCGTTCAC
>JAPKHB010000529.1 GCA_026647295.1 Planctomycetota bacterium
AGCGAGGTCACCGCGAACACGAGCGCAGGGAGCAGCCGTCGTTCGACCATGAGGCCGCTCAGATCAAGCGCAGTGCCAAGGTCCCGAGCGCGTCTCGCGCGTCGACGGCGGTGGCGACGATGCGCTCGGCGACGCCGCGACGGTTCGGCGTTGCGAAGCGCAACGGTGGCGCCTCAGGGACGCCAGCGCGTGCACGTGCCGGGCCGGTCATCGGCGACGAGCGCGTGGTACCGGCCGAGCCAGTAGCCGATCAGATAATCCGCGCCGGGGTAGACGTGCTCGCGGTGCACGAACTCGTTGGTCAGGCGAAACGGGTGGTGCTGCCAGAGGAAGTCCTGCGGCACGCGGTCGGCGATCGACACCGCGACGGTCGACTGCCCGGGACACGACGCGTTCGCCGGATAGGCGCCCCGGTTGTCGACCGGCCGCGCCGCCTTGGGCGGGGCGACGAAGCCGGCGAGCTGCGACGTGGTGGCGGCGAGCTCGGCCGCCGGCACCAGCCCGGCGGGGCCCAGGCCGGCGGCGGCGTAGTCGAAGTAGGGGTTGTGGTGGTCGACGACGAACGGGCGCATGCGCGCGGCGAGGACGCCGCTCTTCAGCTCCTGGGCGAAGGCGTCGTCGTCGGTGAGGTGGAGGAGCGCGTACAGCGGGTGGTGCGCGATGGTCAGGCCGAAGTACTGCGTCCAGCAGTTCTCGTCGTTGTGGTAGGCGTACTGCTTCATCAGCGCCAGCCAGGCGGGGCGCCCGGCGTCGTAGTGGGCGCGGATCGCCGCGCGATCGGCGTCGAACCCCGGCACGCCCTCGGTGACGTGCAGCGCGAGCTCGAGGAACGACGCGAGCATCAGCGCGCTGCCCGGGCGCGGGATCGCGGGCACGAGCGGACCCAGGCCCGGCGTCTGGCCGAGCACGGTCTGCATGTCGGGGACGAACTCGCGCGCGCCGCGCAGCTCGGAGGCGCCGTAGTCGGACGGATCGTCGGTGCTGCCGACCTGGATGTAGATCCGACCGTCGACCATCTCGTCGGGGACGAGCACGACATGGCGCAGGTCGTACGTCGTGTCCGTGGTCTGCCACGAGCCGAACAGGTGGTACCGGATGCGCACCGGGACGTCGACGCGATCGCGGACCAGCTCGCGCGCGAGGTCGACGGCGATCGTCCGGATCATCGCGCGGTGCGCCTCGGACGTGGTCGCGTCGTAGGCGAGCGCCAGGCCGAGCGCGACGCCGGCGTACATGTCGCGGCTGGTCCACGCGTGGAAGAACGCCGGACCTCCGGCGTAGGTCGTGGTGAAGTGCGAGGTGTCGGCCGGATCGTAGAGGGCGGCGAGCAGCGGATCGCCGTCGAGGGGCGCCCAGATCCGCGCCATGTAGCCGGGCTGGCCGGTGATGTCGAAGAGCTGGAAGATGCGCTCGATCGTCGCCTCGACGCCGCGGATGGCGTCGGGGCTGCGGGTCGTGCGCGCGCGCAGCGCCTCGGCGGCGAGGAAC
>JAPKHB010000053.1 GCA_026647295.1 Planctomycetota bacterium
CCTGGCAGCAGCGACTTCGGCGCCTTCAAGCGCTGGCCGCCAGCCCGCTTCGGGGCGCTGGCCCGGCGCCTTGCGGCCGCGGGCCACGCCGTCGGCGTCACGCACGGCCCCGGCGAGGAGTCGCTCGCGGCCGCGGTGGCCCGGGAGAGCGACGGCCAGGCCCGCCCCGTGGCCTCGCCGGACCTGGGCGTGCTCACCGAGGTGCTGCGCGGTGCGGCGCTGTTCGTCGGGGGCGACACCGGCCCCCTGCACCTCGCCGCGGCGCTCGGCACGCCCGTGCTGGGGGTCTTCGGCCCCAAGGACCCGGCGGTGTACGGGCCCTACGGCCGCCGCCCGGACGGCCGCGCGGGCCTGCTCGACGTGGTGGTCCACCCGGACGTGGCCTGCCGCCCCTGCACGCTGCGGCGCTGCGCGGCGCCGCTTTGCCTCACGCAACTCGAGCCCGAGGTGGTCGCACGTCGCGCCGAGGCGCTGCTGGCCGCTGCGTCACAGCGGCAGTGAACCGGGCGCGATCTCCAACTCGACGCCGCGGGGGCCCAGGCGCAGCGCGTGCGTCCGGGCCCGGCAGTCGGAGAGCAGCAACCGGTCCACGCGGTGGCCGTCCACGAAGGTGCCGTTCGCGCTCAGGTTGCGGACCTCCACCAGGTCCGGGGCGACGAAGGCGATCTGCACGTGGCGCCGGCTCACCGACTTGAACGCCAGGCCGTCCTCCAACGCCCGGCGCTCGGAGAGGTCGCTCTTGAGGTAGAGCGGCGCCCGGCGCAGGGACCAGTCGCAGTAGCGGCTCCGCCCACAGACGATCGTCTCGCCCAGGGAGAGCTTGACCTGTTGGCCCTCGGCCAGGCCCTCGCGACCGCGGACGGTGAGCCACACCGTGGGGTCGTAACCGTTGCCTTCAGACTTCACGTCGAGCATGCAAGGGCTCCTCGCAGCAAACCGCGTTCCGATCGGCCACGCCCCCGCGCCCGGGGCCCCTGCCCGCGCCCCCGTCGCCCTTGGACGCCGGCCCCCCTCACTTCTGCCCCTCCCGTAGGGCCTCGCGCGCGCGGATCCAGCTCGGGCGCAGCGTGCCGGTGATCCGCAGGTCGTCGATCGCCGCCGGGGTCCAGGTGAGGACCTGGATGCGTCCGGAGCCGTTGCGCATGCGCGGTTCGAGATCGCTCGTCCCCCCCCGCTCGGCCCAGGCGGGTTCGCTGCGTTCCACGATCAACTCGCCGTCCACGTGGAGTTCCAGGCGTTCGCGCTGCCGCACGACGCGCACGCGGTAGGGCTTGTCGCGCGGGGCGAAGGCGAAGAGCCGGGCGCGGTGGCGCTCGAGGTACGCGGCGTCGCGCCACGCGGCGTGGTTGCGCCCGGCGCCCAGCGACGGCCAGTCCCAGCCGCCCAGCGGGAACGAGATGCCGAAGTCCGGGCCGGCGTGGAAGGCCACGCCCCGGCCGCGCCCGAGGGCGTCCAGGGCCGGCAACTCCGTCTCCCCCTCCAGCAGGGGCGCGTCGCGCCGGACCTGCCACTTCCAGTAGTTGGGATCCGCCGAACACACGCACACCGCCACCCCGTCCAGGTCGACGCCGAAGAAGATCGACCCGACACCGACGTCGAGGTTGAACTCCACCTCGAGGGGCCGCGCCGGGTCGAAGGGCGAGCGCAGCGACAACTCGCGGTCGCGCACCACGCCCTGGAGGCCGCGCAGGAGGTGGAGGCGCCGCGCCGTCGGCGACGGCGAGGTGACGCGGTGGGGGTTGACCTCGACGACGCCGAAGATGCGGTCGAAGAGGGCCATCTGCTCCGGCTCCTCGAAGTCCCACTCCAGCGCGTGCTGGCCGTCGGGGCGCTCCTCCACGTGCACGCCGGGCACGAGCGCCCCGAGCTGGTCGCGGCGGATCTCCTCCTCGCACACCTGCAAGTGACGGCGCACCGTCTCCAGCGACTTGGGGTCCATCGCCTGGGTGAGGAGGAGGCGACCCGCCGGGTCGACGAGCAGGCTGAAGTGGTCGTGGGCCCGCCGGTAGCGCGGGGGGGCGAGGGCCATGTAGTACTGGCCGGCGTGCAGGTGGCCGGCGGCCTCGGACTCGCGCCGCTCCTGCAGGCGCTGCAGTTCGGCCCGCAGGGTCCCCACCACCTCGGCCAGGGCCGTGCCGCCGGCCTGGGCCTCCAGGCGCTGCTGGACCCGGGCGTAGCCCTCGGCGAGCCGCCGCAGGTCCACGCCGGGCCGGTCGGCGACGGGCTCGAGCCCGAACAGGTCCAGGAGCGCCGCCGCCAGCGGATGCGGGGCGGCGCCCGCCTGCGCCGCCAGCGCCGCCAGGTCCTCGGGGTGCACCTGCGAGAGGGGGATGCGCACGCGCACCCCGGCCGTGGAGCGCGAGCCCGGGGCGCGGCCGCGCGCCGTGAACGCGGGCGGGGCCGCCTCGACCTCGAGCACCTCCAGGCGGCGCCACTCCGGGTAGCGCTCGCCGCCGGTCCCGGGCGGCGCGCGCACGCGCAACGCCTCGATCCGCCCCTGGGAGCGGGCCAACTCGGCCAGCCGCCCAAGCGCCCCGCCCAGGACCGACTCCAGCGCCTCGGGCACGGCCCGTAGCGCCCGCACCCGGGCGCGGTCCGGGGGCTCGAGCGTCGGGGCGGCGTCGGCGGCCTCGATCGCGCGGCGGGCCGCGGGGGCGTCCAGCGCGCGCAGGGCGTCCAGCACGAGGCGCAGGGTCTCCTGCCAGGCGCCGAAGGACGCCTCGCGGTGCGCCCGGGCCTCCGCCTCCAGGCGGCGGGCGAGTTCCTCGGCCTCCTCCCGCAGGCGCACGAAGCCCGCGCCGTCCGCGGCGTCGGCGAAGGCGCGCGCGGCCTCGGTCGCGCCGACGCGGTCGCCGCCGTCCAGGCGCTGCCCGATCTCGCGCTTGAGCGCCGCCCAATGCTCCTCGACCTGGGTGCGCAGCCGCAGCTCGATGGCCAGCAGTTCGCGCTCCACCAGGCCGTCCACGGTCGCGGGCGCCACCTGCGGGGCGTGTTCCCGGAAGGCCGCCAGGAGCGAGGGCAGCACGCGCTTGACGTCCTGGCGGCTCTCGTGGAACTCGCGGTCGAGCGAGCGCAGTTCGAGGGCCTCGATGCGCGGCCGGGCGCGCGCGGCGCCGAAGTCGTCGCTCACGTCGGCAACCCGCCGGGCGAGCGCCTGCGCGCCCTGATCGAGGGCGCGGGCGGCCTGCCGCGCCTGGCGCAGCGACGGCGTGTCCACCCAGTCGGCCTCCAGGGCCTCGCGCAAGGCCGCCCACTGGGCCGCGAACTCCGCGAGCGAGGCCACGGGGCGGCCGCGCACCTCGGCGGCGGCCTCGCGCCACCGGGCCTCGGACGCCGTGAGCAGCGCGCCGCGGAGCTGGGCGCCACGGCGCGCCGCCGGCGCGAGCACCTGCACCCCCGGGAGCCAGGCGTCCACGCGGCCGACCGCCCGGCCGTAGCGCCGCTCGCCCACGTCGCGCGTCACCTCTTCAGCGAGCCGCTCGAAGCCTTCGAGCGCGCGGTCGAGCTCCGCCATCCAGGTCAGGCGCTGCTCGAGGTCCAGGGACCGCGGCACGGGAAGCCCGCGTTCGAGGGCCTCCTGCTCGAGCGCCTCGCGGCGGGCGCGCGCGTCGCGCAGCGCCCGGCGCACCTCGGCGCGCGGCTCGTCGCCGCTGAGCTGGGCGTCGGCGAGCAGCGCCTCGGCCTGGCCGAGCAGGCGCGCCTGGGCGTCGCGGGTGCGGGTGCGGCTCACCTGCCACCAGGCGCCCCCCCCCACGCCCAGCACACCGACGGCGACGGCCGCGGCGATCCACGCGCGCTGGCGGTAGCGCCGGCGCAGCAGGAAGGCCTCCCAGTTGCCCGTGAAGCCGGCCGGGATGATCGAACGCCCGCCGCGGATCAGGTCGATGTCGGCCACGACCTCGGCGGGGGTCCGGTAGCGCAGCGCCGGGTCCTTGAGCATCATGCGCTCGATCAGGTGGCCGAGCTCGGGGCTCACGCGCGGGTTGCGCAAACGCGGAGGGGACGGCTGTCGGTACAGCACCTTGGTGATGATCTCGGCCAGCGTCGCGCCCTCGAAGGGCGGGCGGCCGACGACCATGTTGTAGAGGGTCGCGCCCAGGCTGTAGATGTCGCTGCGGATGTCCGCCTTGCGCGGGTCCACCGCCTGTTCGGGGGAGATGAACTGGGGCGTGCCGACGGTCGCGCCCATCTGGGTGAGGCCGGCGTCGATCGGCCCCTTGGCCAGGCCGAGGTCCATCAGCTTCGGCGTCCCGTTGCGCGCGAGCAGGATGTTCCCCGGCTTGATGTCCCGGTGCACGACCCCCATCCGCCGCGCGCGCTCCAGCGCGTCGGCGATGGCGCGGGTGATGGCCAGGGCGGTTTCCTCCTCGAGCGGGCCTTCGCGCAGGATGCGGTCGCGCAGCGACTCGCCCTCCACGTACTCCATCACGAGGTAGGGGAACCCGTTGGACTCCCCCGCGTCGAAGGCGCGCACGATGTTGGGGTGGTCCAGGTCCGCGAGCAGCTTGGCCTCGCGCTTGAGGCGCTCGATCTGCGTGCGGTCCTCGCCCAGGTCGCGGCGCAGCACCTTGATGGCCACCACGCGCTGGAGCCCCTTGTGCAGCGCCTTGTACACCGTGCCCATGGCCCCCCGGCCGACGCGCTCCAGGATGCGGTAGCCCTCGATCTCGCTGCGGGCCCCCTCCGGCTCGATGATGGTGTAGACCCGCCGCGCCTGCTCCTCGCTCATCCAGCCGCGCTTCACCAGGATCACGGCCAAGCGCTCGTCGATCTGCATCTCGGAGCTCAATCGGCGCTGCAGGAGGAACCCCTCCTCCACCTGCTGCTCCGTCACGTAGCCCAGCGCCTGGGCCTCCTGGGCGAAGAGGAAGTCCTCGTTGCGGGTGGTCATCGGTCGTAGACCTCCCCGCCGCCGGCGTCGAGCGTCTCGGGGGGGCGCCGCCCGCGTTCGTCGCGCAGTTCGAGCCGGCCGAGGTAGGGGAACTCCTCCAGGTAGCGCAGGAGGTAGCGCTGGGGCTGGTGGCGCGTCAGGTCGGCGGTGCTCGTCTCGACGACCGAGTCCAGGTAGAAGCACTCGTCGACCATCCGCGCCGCGCGCCACAACCCGAGCGCCTCCAGGTCCGCCCCGAAGAGTCCGCTGGGACAGGCGCACGCGGCCTCGAACCCCGCGACCTCCGCGGCGGGCAGGACCTCCGGGCGCGCGCCCTTGAGCCGCTCGCCGTGGTCGGCCAGGAGGCGCTCCAGCGCGGCGCGCGGGGCCGCCTTGCGCGAGAGCACGGTCGCGGCGCAGCGCTCCAGCGCCTCGACCACCTCGACACGGGCGGCCTGGGCCTTCAGGCGGCCGTCGCGAAGCGCCCGCAGGAAGCCCGCGATGGCGTACCAACGCGGGTCCCAGCGGTCGTCGGGCGTCGGCCGCCGCGCCTTGGACTTGAGCCAGGGCATGCACACGTCCACGCCTTCCTGCGAGCCCTCGGCGGCCACGCGCAGGAGCAGCATCGCCAGCACGGGGCGCTTCACGGCCAGGCCGCGCTTGAGCGCCCGGCGGGCCTCCTCGAGCAGCCAGGGCTCCGGGCAGAACAGCAGGGTCTGCGCGGCGGCCTCCGCCACGCGCTCCTGCGAACTGGCCAGCAGGGCGCGGTCCCACAGCGCACGCCACTCCGCGGGGTCGCGCCAGCGGTGCGCGCACACCCCGCGGGCGAAGGTCGCCTCGGCCAGGTCCGCCTTGTCGGGCAGGATGTGCGGCCCGGTGAGGGCGGCGAGCAGGCGGCGGCGGTTCTCCTCGGTGCCCTCGGTCCAGGGGGGGGGCGACTCGACCAGCAGCGACAGGGCGACCGCGAGCGCCGCGGCCGCGCGCACCCGGCGGTCGTCCTGGACGATCGCGTCGAGGATCGGGCCGGGGTCGGGGGTCTCCAGGAGCGCCAGCGCGAGCAGCCGGGCCTGGCGCTGGCCGACCCCGACCCCCGCGCCCACGTTCGCCCGCACCGCTTCGAGCGCCTCGGGGCCTCCGCGCTTGGCGAGCGCGAGCAGGCAGGCGGTGCGCACGACCTCGTTGTCGTCGGCGAGGCGGTTGGCCAGGGCGCGCGTGCTCGCCTCCATCGCGGCCCGCGTGCGCTCGGCCTGCTCGCGCGGCCCGGGGACCGCCGTCGGGGCGGCGTCGGGCCCCCGCGCCGCGGCGGCGCGCCCCTGGGGGAAGTGCCAGCAGCCCAGGGCGAGCGCGGCGAAGGCGCGCAGGTGGATCTCGTTGCTGTCGGTCGTCAGCAGGCGCGTGAGCGGGTCGAGCGCCACGGAGAGCTCCGGCGCGGGCCCCCACACGTCGCGCAGCGCCCCGAGCGTGAGCGCGGCGTTCCAGGTCTGGGTCACGTTGCCGCCGTCCTGCGCCGCGAGGGCGGGCGCGGCCAGGAGGCCAAAGCGCAGCACCAGGCGGCGGCGGGCGAGCTGGACGCCGCCGAGCTCGGCGAAGTGGTCCCGGATCAGCGACCGGACCTGCTGGTCGGTCTCGGGGTCCATGTCGCGCCAGGCGGGGTCGGGAAACGGCAGCGCGGGCGGGACCGGCTCGAGGTCCTCCGCGGCGACGGGGGGCAGGCCCCCGGCCGGCCCGAGGAGGAGCAGCAGCCCGAGCAGGCGCCGGGAGAGACGGAAGGCCGGCGGCGCAGGCGCGGCGGCGCGCACCGCGTCAGGGCTCCTTCTCGGGGTGGCGGTAGTCCGCCGCCACGTACGCCCGCCAGCGGTCCTCCAGCGCGGCGAAGCCCACGCCGAAGGCCTCCCGTAGGCAGGCCTCCTCCTCCTGCTCGGCCGCCTTGGTCAACGCGACGAAGCGCTCGAAGCGCACCGGGTCCCAGCGGATCAGGCACTCCACGACGCTCCAGGCCTTCACCAACTCGGCGTAGCCGAACATGTCGCCGGTCATCTTCGCGATGCGCCGCAGCGGGGGGTCGGCGCCCTCGGCGACCAGGGCCTTGAGCGCCGTGCGCCACTGCGCGCTGTCGAGCCACACCGGGCCCTGCGCACCCGGCGCCTCGCCGCTTCCGCCGCGCCCGATGGTGAAGGACTGCGTGTAGCCCAGCGCCTCCATCTCGAGGTGGTAGGCGAAGCCCTCGCGCAGCCAGTGGTGCGCGGTGAGCCAGCGGCCCGGGCGGCTGTCCGCCCAGCGGTAGCGCGTGAGGAGCACCATCGCCGCGTTGTGCACCACGTTGCTGACGAAGGTCTTGTCCGTGTTCGGGAACTGGTACCCGGCGGCCAGCGGCAGGTCCTGCACCCACCAGTAGCCGTGCTGGCGCTGGATCGCGCCGACCCAGCCCGGGACGATCTCGTCGGCCTTGACCTGCTGGGCGAACCACTGGCTGACGCGCACGTAGGCGGGGGCCTTGTGGCAGAGCAGGAGCCGGATGCGCTCGGCCTCGGTGTGCGGGTAGGTCTTCTCGGTGGGCCGGAGCACGTCGCGCATCACGGCGTGCGCCTTCTCCGCGGCCTCCCCGATGCGCTTCGCCAGGTCCGGCCCGACCTCGTACACGAGGTCGAAGTGCGGGGTCCACTCGTGGCGCAGGTCCACGCGGGTCGCGGCGACGGCCGCCTCGACGAAGTTCCGCCCCTCGCGTTCCCCGATCTTCTCCCAGCGCCCGTGGACGCGGCGCAGGCCCCGGCGCAGGTGCCACTCCTCCTCGGTCACCCACTGGGCGCCGTCCTTCTTGAGCCCCTTCAGGCGCGCGTCGCGCTCCTCCGGCGTCACCCACTCGCCCTCGTGCTCCACGAGGCCCTTGGCGAGCATCTCGGCCCGGAGGCGGGCGGCTTCGTGCTCGGCCTTCTGCTCGGGCGTCATCCAGCGCCCGTCCACCCGCTCGTGCCCGAGGAGCTTGCGGGCCTTCTTGTCGTCGGGGGCGAGGTCCAGCACGCCTTCGAGCAGGTAGCGCTGGATCTCCGCCCCGAAGCCCTTCTTCTTCGCCCAGTGGTAGACGTCCCAGCGGGCCTTGGCGTCGTGGGCCTGGGCGGCCCGGTGCTTGAGCTGCTCCAGGAGCGGCGGGGTCTGCTCGTCGATCCAGGCCACCTGGGCGCGCGGGACGCGCACGGTGCCGTCGAAGGTGGTCTCGATGACCACCTCCACGTCGTCCTTCGAGACGATGCGCCCCTCCAGCCGGCGCCCGTCCGTGGTCTTGACCTCGTGCGCGCGCGCCCCGCCCGCGGCGGCGCCGAGGAGGAGCAGCGCCACGCCCCCGCCGAGCCGGCGGCGCCACGAGAGGCGGGCGGGGGAACGGGCCGATTCGGACATGGCGGGGGCAGGGCTCCGGCGGGCGATCCCGCCGAGTATACGCCGCGTCGGGCCGGCCCCGTCAGCGGCCGCCGGGCGGCGCGCCCGGGGCGGCCGGGGCGGCCGGCGACCTCGGACGGCGCACCCAGCGCGCGCCGGCCTCGGCGAAGACCAGCACCTCCAGCGCGAGGAAGAGGGCCCCGAAGCCCACCACGAGCCCGTTGCCCAGCCGCACCTGCTCGACGAGGCCCATCACGCCGGCGACCGTGGTCATCACGACCAGGAACACGAGCGGGAGCAGCACCGGCCACGCCGGCCGCCCGCGCGCGCGCAGGTGGACGAAGAGCAGCAGGAGCGTGATCGCCCCGATGAGCTGGTTGGTCGTGCCGAACACCGGCCAGAGGATGGCGCCGCCGCTGCCCGGCCCCTTGCCGGGCGCCTCCGTGAACACCGCCAGCGCCGCCGCCGGCACGACGGCCACGGCCGTGGCGACCGAGCGGTGGCGGAGCGCCCCGATGCGCAGGCTCCCGCCCAATTCGGCCAGGCAGAAGCGCTGGATGCGGGCCGCGGTGTCCAGCGTGGTGGCGGCGAAGGAGATCACGATCACCGCGACGACCGTGTGCGCGAGGCGCCCGGAGGCGCCCAAGGGGTCCAGCAGGGGGCCCAGGAACGTCGCGGCGCCGTCCACGAAGTTGCGGATCGCGACCATCCCGCCCAGCGTCTCCCAGTCCCAGGCCCGGAGCACCGTCGTTCCCCCCTCGGTCACCTCGCGGGCGACGTACCGCGCCTCCCACCCGGCGGCCGAGCCGAAGCCGGCCGAGACCGCGAGCACCGCCACCACGGCCAGCGTGCCCTCGCCGAGCATGCCCCCGTAGCCCACCAGGCGCCCGTCGCGCAGGCGGTCGAGCTGCTTGGAGGAGGTGCCGCTCGCCACCAGGCCGTGGAAGCCGCTGATCGCCCCGCAGGCCACCGTGATGAAGAGCAGCGGCACCAGGGGGGGGACGCTCTCGTGCACGCGATCATTCACGGCGGGGGCGCCCATCGTCGGCTGGAGCCAGAGGAGGCCCACGAGCAGGGCGCCGAGCCCCAGGAAGAGTTGGTGGCTGTTGATGTAGTCGCGCGGCTGGAGCAGCACGCGCACCGGCAGCACCGCCGCCACGTAGGCGTAGGCGAGCAGGAACACGATCCAGGTGACGCGCGGCGAGCCGAGGAGGTGCAGCGCGGGCGGCAGGGTGCCCCACGCGGGGTGGGGCGCGCACACGACGATCGCGGCGTACAGCAGCCCCACCGCCCCCACCGAGGGCCACAGGAGCCGCCCGCCGCGCCGGTACACCCACCAGCCCAGCAGGAGCGCGATCCCGATCTCGACGTTCACCGGCCACACGGACTCGGGATAGAGGACGAAGAGCACCGCGATCAGGAACGCGAAGACCGCGAGCACGACCCAGGTGAGCAGCACGATGATCGCCAGGAACCCGAGCTTGGCCCGCCCGCCGAGCAACTCGCCCGTGAGGTCGCCCAGGCCCCGGCCGCCGCGGCGGGCCGACAGCGCCAGGGCGCCGTAGTCGTGCACGGCGCCGATGAAGATCGTGCCCAGCACCACCCAGAGGAGCGCCGGCAGCCAGCCCCAGACCACCGCGATCGCCGGGCCGACGATCGGCGCCGCGCCCGCCACGGAGCAGAAGTGGTGCCCGAAGAGGACGTGGCGCCGACAGGGCACGAAGTCGACGCCGTCCGGGTGCCGGTGGGCCGGCGTGGGCTCGTCGGAGTCCATCTCGTACACACGCCGCTCGAGCCACCGCGCGTAGAAGCGGTACGCGAGCGCGAAGGCGCCCAGCGCGAGCCCGGCCAGCAGCGCGGCGTTCATCGGCGCCCCTCCACCCGTGGACCGCGGCCCGCGGGGCGCGGCTACCCGCCGCCCTGCCCCATGTCGTACTTCTCGAGCTTGCGTTGGAGGGTGAACCGGCTGATGCCGAGGAGGTCGGCGGCGCGCGTCTTGTTGCCCTCCGCCACGCGCAACGCCTTCTCGATCTCCCGGCGCTCGACCTGCTCGACGAGTTCGTTGAGGTCCCGCACGACCTCGTCGTCCTCCGGCGCGCCGCCCCCGCGGGCGGCGCCCCGCAGGCCGGGCGAGAGGGAGTCCAGCGTGACCGTCTCGCCCGACAGGGCCAGCATGCGCTTCACCTCGTTCTCGAGCTCGCGGATGTTTCCCGGCCAGGCGTGGGCCAGCAGGGCCTCCATCACGCCCGGGCCCAGGGGCCGGGGGGCGCGGTGGGGTCCGGCGCCGAGCTTGAGGAAGTGCTCCACGAGCAGGGGGATGTCGTCCTTGCGGTCGCGCAGCGGCGGCAGGTCGATGGTGAGCACCCGCAGGCGGTAGTAGAGGTCCTCCCGGAACTCGCCGCTGCGCACGAGCCGGTCCAGGCGCTTGTTGGACGCGCTCACGATGCGCACGTCGACCTTGCGCACCGCCTTGCCGCCGACCGGGCGGATCTCCCCCTCCTGGAGCGCCCGGAGCAGCTTCTTCTGCATCTCGGGGCTCATGTCGGCGACCTCGTCGAGGAACAGCGTGCCCTTGTCGGCCAACTCGAAGAGGCCCTTCTTGTCGCGCTCCGCGCCGGTGAAGGCGCCCTTCACGTGGCCGAAGAGCTCGGACTCCAGGAGCGTGTCGGTGAGCGCGGCGCAGTTCTCGGAGAGGAAGGCCTGGCGCGCCCGCGTCCCCTTGCTGTGGATCGCGCGCGCGATCAGTTCCTTGCCGGTGCCCGACTCGCCGGTGATCAGCACGGGCTCCTCGGTCTGGACGATCTTGTCGAGCATGCGCAGGACCTCGCGCATGGTCCGGGACCGGCCGATGATCTGGGGGTACACCCCTTCGCTCTCGCCCGCGCGCCTCAGCCGGTCCTTCACCTCGGTCAGCTCGCGCCCCTGGGTCTCCACGCGCATCGAGAGGCGCTGGTTGAGCACCTCCAGTTCGCGGAGTTGGCGCTCGTTGGTGTCGTAGAGCCAGGCGCGTTCGATCGCGGCGGCGGCGAGGTCGGCGAGCGAGAGCAGGGTGCTCACCTCGGCGTCGCCGAAGATCCCCTTCTGGAGCCGGTTGTCCACGTAGACGGCCCCGAGCACCTTGCCCCGCAGCCGGAAGGGCAGGCACAGCACGCTGCGCGCGCGGATGGCGTTGATGGAGAGCTGGTCGGCAAAACGCGGGTCCTCCACCGCGTTGGCCGTGACCACGGGGTCGCCCGTCTCCATCACGCGCCGCACGATCGACGCGGAGAAGCTCTGCTCCGGGTCCTGCACGTCCTCCTGCTCGAAGTTGCGGGCGACCTGGGCGCGCGGGCGTCCCCCCTCCTCCCCGGTGAGCACCAGGAAGCCGCGCTCCGCGCCGCTCAGCTCCACCAGGTGGTCCACGATGATCCGCAGCAGGGGCTCCAGGTGCAGTTCGGAGTTGAGCGCCCGGGTGATGCGCTGGAGGCGCTCGAGGCGGTCACGGCCCTCGTCGATGACCCCGGTCATCAGGCCGGCCGAGGCGTCGGTGGCCCCGGCCTCGTCCGGGGGCGGGGCCCGCTCGAACCACAGCCGCGCGCTGCCCACCCCGATCTGGTCCCCGCGCTTGAGCGCGGAGCGGTCCACCAGTTGGCCGTTGAGCCGCGTCCCGTTCTGGCTGCCCAGGTCCAGGAGCACGAACTGGTCGCCGTGGCGCTCGACCCGGCAGTGCTCGCGCGAGGCGCGCAGGTCCAGGATGGGGATGTCGTTGTCGAGGGCCCGGCCGATGCGGACCGCGTCCTTCTCGAGCTCGTAGACCGTGCGGGTGTCTCGTTCGTCGAGGATGAAGCGCGGCACGGGAGCCCCCGCCGGCGCGCCCCGCGGGTCGGGGCGCCGGTCCGTTCGAGCGGGCCATGGTACGCGACGGGGGCCGCAGGCCGGGCCCACCGTCGCGGACCAACCCGGGCCGGTCGCCGCGCCCTCCCCCCCCTTCCCCTGGGGGTGGCGGGGGGTAGAGTCCGCTGCGACGTGCCCCGGGAGGCTGGACGGCCCCGATGAGCAGGACCTGGACCCTCGAGGAACTCGCCGCGCTGGCGGGCGTGCCCCCGGCGCGCGTGCGGGCGTGGGAGGCCCAGGGCTGGCTCGGCCCGGTGCCGCGCGGCCCCGGCGGGGGCTCGGCCTACGGCTTCGAGCAGGCCGAGCGCTGCGTGGAGCTGGGCGGGCGCGGGCACCCCCGGCGCGTGTGCGTGGTCAACCAGAAGGGGGGGGTGGGCAAGACCACGACGGCCTTCTCCCTGGCGGCCGCGCTCGCGGACCTCGGCCGGCGCGTGCTGGCCATCGACCTGGACGCCCAGGCGAACCTGACCACCTCGTTCGGCTTCGACCCCGACGCGCTGGACCTCACCTCCGCCGACCTGCTCACCGAGGAGGACGTGGGGCCCGAGGACGTGATCCTGGAGACGGGCGTCGAGGGCGTGCACGCCATCCCCGCCGACATCAAGCTGTGCGCCGTGGAGACCCGGATCCACGACGTGCTGATGCGCGAACGCATCCTGCACACCAAGTTGGCGCCCCTGTACGACCGCTACCACTGCCTGGTCTTCGACTGCCCGCCGAACTTGAGCCGCATCACCATCAACGCCCTGGTCGCGAGCCAGGAGGTGCTCGTGCCCGTGGAGACGCAATCCTACTCCATCAAGGCGATCAGCGACCTGACGAGCACCTTCACCCTGCTCAAGTCCAAGATGGGCCACGAACTCACGGTCTGGCTCCTGCCCACGAAGGTCGACCGGCGGGTGGCGCTGGCCTGCGAGATCCTGGACGCGATGGACGAAGCCTTCCGCGGCCGCCTGCTCGACCCGATCCACCTCGACACCAACCTCGTGCGCGCCCCGCTGCTGTGCGAGCCGGTCACGCGGGCGTTTCCCTCCAGCCGGGCGGCGCAGGAGTACGCGCGCCTCGCCCGGTTCCTCACGCTCTCCGACGTGGAGCGCCGGCGCTGGATGGACCTCACGCTCGCCCAGCGGCGGCGGATCATCGAGCGGGTGCAGGCGGGGGCCGACGGCGCGCCGGAGGGCGGGGGCGAGGAGGCGCAGGAGGCGTCCGCCTGACGTCGGGGGGGAGCCGGGGGGCCGGGTGCAGGTCCGCTCGATCGCCATCCTCTGCCACGCCCGCCAGCCCTTTCGGCCCGGCGCCTTCGCCGCGCTGATGGCCGAGCGCTGGCGCGCCGAGGGGCGCCAGGTGCGGGTGCACCACGGACTGGGGCGGCCGCCGCCGGCGGACGCCGCGCTCCTGCACGTCGACCTGACCCGGGTGCCCCCCGCGTACCTCGCCCTGCTCGAGGGCTACCCGATCCGCCTGGGCGGCCGCTGCCCGGACCTCTCCAAGCGCGTCGTGAGTCGGGCGCTGGTCACGCGCGACGACGACTACGCGGGCCCCGTGATGGTGAAGACCGACCTCAACTCCGCCGGGCGCCCCGAGCGCGCGCTCGAGGGCCGCCGCGGGCTCGGTCGGCGGCTGCGGGACTCGCTCGCCCGGCGCCTGCCGCAGGCCCTCACGCACCGCCTGCGCGGCTACCGCCACTACGCGCGCAAGGCCGACGTGCCGGGCTGGGTGTGGCGCGACGCCCGCTGGGTGGTCGAACGATTCTTCGAGGAGCCCGTGGACGGCCTGTGGCGGCTGCACCAGTGGTTCGCCTTCGGCCGCCGGGGCTTCGTCTCGACGATGTGGGCCCGCGCGCCGGTGGTCAAGATCGCCAACCGCGTCGCGTACGACCCGCTGGTGCCCGACCCGCCGCCGGCCGTGGCCCGGCGGCGGGAGGAACTCGGGCTCGACCTGGCGAAGGTGGACTACATCGTCCACGCGGGCGTGCCGCAGGTGATCGACGCCAACCGCACGCCGAACCAGGGCCCGACCTGGGACTCGCCCCGCGTCCGGGCCATCGTGGACGCAATCGCCCCGGGGCTCGACGACTACGCCCAGGCCTAGGCCGCACCGTCGACCGACCGCCGGCGTAGGCTCGGGGGGGCGCCGGCGGCGGCGCCCCGGAGCATCCGCCATGGGCCGAAGCCGGCGCGCCCCCCCGTTCCTTCCCCTGGGGCCGGCCCTGCGGGCGCCGGCGCCCGCGCACCCGGCCCGGCTCGACCCGGCCGACGCCGCCGTCCGCCTCGCCCGCATGGGAGTGCGGGGCGCCGTGACGCCCGACCTCGGGCCGAACGGGAAGGGGTAGGGGGTGGCCGACCGCCCGCCCCGGGTCGTCGTCCTGGCCGGTCCGAACGGCGCGGGCAAGAGCACGGGCGCGGCTCGCCTGTTGCGCGGGGCTCTGGCCGTCGAGGAGTTCGTCAACGCCGACACGATCGCCCACGGGCTCTCGGCCTACCGGCCGGAGGCGGCCGCCGTGGCGGCGGCGCGGGTGATGCTGGATCGTTTGCGCTTCCTGGCTCGTGCACGTCGCGACTTCGCCTGCGAAACGACCCTGGCGGGCCGGGGCCACGCCCTTCGCTTGCGCGACCTGAAGGGCACGGGGTACCGCACCCACCTCGTCTTCCTGGCGCTTCCAGAAGCCGATCTCGCCGTCGCGCGCGTCGCCGAGCGCGTACGCCAGGGCGGCCACGACGTGCCCGAGGAGGTGATCCGCCGCCGGCACCGGGCGGGACGGCGCAACCGGTTCGCGCTGTACCTCCGAGCCGTTGACAGTTGGCAGATCTACGACAACTCGTCCCTGGCCGGGCCGCGCAGGATCGCATCGTGCGCCGCGGGCGGGCCCCCCGTCGTCGCCGACGCGACGGGCTGGGAACGATGGAAGGAGTCACGATGAGTGCGGATCCCGATGACCGGCGCACGCCGATCGAGCTGGAGAACGACGTCGCGCGCGCCGAGAAGGCCTTGCGGGAGGCGGTCCAGGAGGCGCCCTGGCGCCACAAGCTCGCGGGCTCGTCCGTGGCGGTGTGGCGCGACGGGCGCGTCGTCTGGATCCCGCCGGAGGAGATCCCGGTTCCGCCGTGGGTCGAGCCGCGGCCATAGCCCCGCGCGAGCGCACCGCGCGGGAGCGCGGAGCCAGACTCCGGACGTCCCTGTCCACTTCCCGATCCCTCGAATGATGCACCGGAGGCTGGCTCCGTACGGTCAATCGGGGGCGAGGAGGGCGCTCACCTCGCGGGCGACGCGGGCCACGCCCAGCTTCTCGAGGCAGGGATGCCCCGGCACGGGGCAGGTGCGCAGGAAGCAGGGCGAGCAGGGCTCGGGGTCGAAGACGAGCCGCCGCGGCCCCGGGCCGAGCGGCCGGCTGACGGCGGGATCCGTCGCCCCGAAGAGCGCGAGCACGGGCGTTCCGAGCGCGGCGGCGAGGTGCATCGGCCCGGTGTCGTTGCTCACGAGCAGGCGCGCCCGGGCCAGCACGCCGATCAGGGCGCCGAGGTCCGGCGTGCGACCCACGCCCTTGAGCAGCCCGGGGCCGGAAAAACTTCGAGGCCGCGGTGTCCGCCGGAATGGTGGTGCTCGCGCCCTCGGTGTCGGCGGCCTTCAAATAGAACT
>JAPKHB010000530.1 GCA_026647295.1 Planctomycetota bacterium
CTCCGCGTGCCCGTCCGCTACCCTCTGGGCCAGCCATGGCGACGAGAACTCAAACGAAAGGTGCAGAATGTCGTGGCACGGAGCAGGGCTGAGGAGCCTTGTCAACGTCGGCTCTCTTGGCGAAGGGTCCACGGGTGCGTCGCGGCTCGGGTCAGTCGTGCCGGTCCGATGAAGTGGGGCGCATACCGCAGTCCGTTGGGCCAAGTCGGCTGCCAGAAGGATTGCCCGGTGGGGCGGTCCGGCTGTCGAGGGGACGCGGAGGGCACTTGCCTCTGGCCGCCGACGCGCCGAGGCGGCGCGCGGGGCTTGCGCCACTGGCCGGGCGCAATTGCCGTCACCCGGACTGCCGCTCTGGCCGCTTTCATGGGATTGCTGGCCAGCGGCTGCGGGCGTGAAGCGGCCGTCCCGCCAGCCGACGAGGGCGCTGCGGCTGGGCCCTGGAGCCGCTGGCTGGTGCAGCCCGTGGACCGGGATTCAGGTGACCCCCCGATCATCCTGCCGGAGGCCTTGCATCATTCGGAGCTGCCCGAGGATGTCTTCCATCACATCCTCGCGTTCGGTGTGAACGCCGCCGGCGATCTCGAGTTCAAGTCGACCACTCTGCTGCGAAAGGCTACCCGCGAACTGCGATCCGCCGTCATGCTTGAGCGCGTCCCCTGGCTTGGGAGTTTGAGGACCGACCGGACACCCATAATGACCCTCCATGGCGACCAGATCGCTCCTTGGGAAGTGGTGCGATTCCTACTCCTCGATCTTGCGGATCTGGTGGGGGCCGCAACCCAGCCCATATCATTTCACTTCCTGGTTGGGGGTCGGTATAGGCGGGGAGGGCAGTGCGGGCCCCGCAGTCTAGGCAAGGGGTTCTTCGTGCGGCGAACCGAAGCAGACGATGAGCCTGCGTACCCGACAATCGCTGCAACGTTGGCCGATGGTAGGCTTCTCGTCGCGCTGGCGCAGGATGGAGGCCGCAGGCTCGGGTCCATCGAACTCCCGGCACCGTGGGGTTCGGCGGCGTCGTTGGAGTCGACGAATGCGGGATGGCGGGGGATGGCCCGAGTACTCTCCACACTAGGCCTGGGAGCCGTCGTGAAGTTGGAGATTGCTGGGGATGCGCCCTACGCATGCGCAGTGCAAATCCTCGAGCTGCTGCTGCTCCATGGCGTGCTCCGGATTGACCTCGGCGAGGTTCTCATCGAGGGCTCACCAAAGTGACCGGATCAGTCGCAGGGGGCACGACAGATTACAGGGCTGCAGGTGCAACAATGGACCTCATAGGTCACGCATCCACGTGGAACCGCACCTCCATCGCGTAGCGGCGGTAGGCCCGGTTGATCTCGCCCCAGGCGCCCGCGCC
>JAPKHB010000531.1:0-980 GCA_026647295.1 Planctomycetota bacterium
TTATTGACCAGAGCAGAAAATAGTTGTATTCCCCCGGCTGCGTGCGATGCTTCTGCGCATGAGTTCCGACGCACGCCGCCTACCCCCTGAGGCCCAAGAGCACCTCCGTCGTCAGGTGATCGATGCCGTGCAGGGGGGCATCACGCAGGCCGAGGCGGCGCGTCGATACGGCGTCTCCCGGGAGGCCGTTCGCCTGTGGATGCGCCGCGTCGAGGACGGCGGGATCGACGCGCTTGCGGCGCGGAAGCGGGGACGCCCTCGCGGCGGAACGCTGAAGGCGCACGAGGCGTCCGTCATCGTGCGTACCTTGCGCGAGAAGCACCCCGATCAGTTGCGTCTTCCGTTCTACCTGTGGACGCGGGAGGCGGTGGCGCAACTGATCGAGCGCAAGTTCCATCATGAACTCAGCCTGTCGACCGTCGGGCGGTATCTACGTCGTTGGGGATTCACGAGCCAGCGCCCCTCCCGGCGGGCGCTCGAACAGGACCCCGAGAGGGTTCGTGCATGGCTGGAGGACGAGTACCCCGCCATCGAAGCGGAAGCCCGAAAGCGACGTGCCCTGCTGCTCTGGGGCGACGAAATGGGGTTACGGAGCGACCACATCGCCGGGCGCTCCTTCGCCCCGAAGGGTAAGACCCCGGTGGTGTCCCGACCCGGGCGACGCTTCGGCTGCAACATGATCTCGGCGATCTCGAACCGCGGCCACATGTACTTCTCCGTCTTCGAGGGCGGGTTTGTGGTCGCGGTGTTCCGCGACTTCCTCTCGCGCCTCATCAAGCAGGCGGGGAGGACGGTCTGGCTGATCGTGGACCGCCACCCCGTACACCGCTCGAAGGCCATTCACCGTTGGATCGAGGAGCAGAAGGGACGCATCCGGATCATCTACATGCCTCCGTACGCGCCGGAGCTCAATCCCGACGAGTTCCTCAACCAGGACGTCAAGACCAACGCGGTAGGCAAGCGACGCGCCAGTGACAAGG
>JAPKHB010000531.1:990-1127 GCA_026647295.1 Planctomycetota bacterium
GCGGAGCTCATGGCAAATACTCGCCGGCACCTGCGTAGCACCCAGCGACGACCCCAGCGTGTTCGGAGCTTCTTCCAGGCCCCGACCGTCAAGTACGCCTCATGAGGTGCCAACTGATTTGTGGCCGGGGTAATAAC
>JAPKHB010000532.1 GCA_026647295.1 Planctomycetota bacterium
GCCGCACGACCGCCTCCGCCTCGGCGGGGTCCGGGACGAGGGCGCGGGCGGCGGCGCGGCGGGCTCGTCCTCCTCGGGCTCGGCGCCGGCGAAGCTGCCCTCGCCCAGGCGCTCGCTCGCGCGCTCGCCGAGCGCCCGCGTCGCCTCTTCGAGCGCGTCGGCCATCTCCGCCGCGCTCGACCAGCGCTCGTCGGGCGCCTTCGCGAGCGCCTTCATCGCGACCGCCTCAAGCGAGCGCGGGATGCCCCACTCGGGCCGCACGCGGCGGGGAGGCTCGGGCGCCTCCATGACGTGGCGCGTGATGATCCCGAGCGCCGACTCGGCCTGGAACGGCACGCGCCCACAGAGCATCTGGTAGAGCATCACGCCGGCCGAGTAGATGTCGGCGCGCAGATCGATGGCGTCGCCCTTCGCCTGCTCGGGCGCCATGTAGGCCGGCGTGCCGATGAGCGCGCCCGCCTGCGTCATGTTGCTGTCGAGCGAGCTGTGGCTCGCGTGGCCGCCGCCGCCGGACGGATCGGGCGTGTGCAACGCGTAGGCGCCGTCGCCCGACGGCGCCGCCAGCTCGGCGGCCGCGCGCGCGAGCCCGAAGTCGGTCACCGCGACGCGCCCCTGACGGTCGACGAGCACGTTGCCGGGCTTGAAGTCACGGTGCACGAGGCCCGCGCCGTGCGCCGCCGCGAGGCCGCGGCCGGCCGCGACGAACAGCCCGACGACGTCCTGCCACGGCAGGCGCGCGCGCGCGAGGTGCTCGCCGAGCGTCGCGCCCTCGACGAAGCTCATCGCGAGGAACACGCGGCCGTCGACCTCGCCGGCGTCGTGGACGGCGACGACGTTGGGATGATCGAGCTTGGCCAGCGCCTGCGCCTCGCGCACGAGCCGCGCCGCGGCCTCGGCGTTGCGGTAGGTCGCGGTCAGCACCTTGATCGCCACGCGGCGATCGAGCTGCGGGTCGTGCGCGGCGTAGACCTCGCCCATGCCGCCGCGCCCGACGAGGAACTCGATGCGGTAGCGACCGAGCGTGTCGCCCGGCCGCAGATCGTCCGCGAGCGCGGCCGGCGCGCCGGGCGGCGCGGCGGCGTGGTCCGCCAGCGCCTGCGCCACGGGATCGTCGAGCCGTGCGC
>JAPKHB010000533.1 GCA_026647295.1 Planctomycetota bacterium
CCCCTATGTAGTTTCCTCCCGTAGTGGTTCTAGAACTCAGGAACAGCAGGAGTGAGGATGCCGCCATGCGTCGCCCGCTGGGGTTCCCTCGCTTCGCTCGGCGACCGGCGCGCCAGCCGCGACGGCTGGCACGCCGCCCGCCCCTAGACGCGGGCGCCGCACCGACTAGCGGCATGAACAGCGAGGACCCGCCGGCCCCGGCAAAGGCGAGGGCCGGCGGGTTCTGTCTCACGCGAACAGCTCGGCCTGGTCGCCGGCGTAGGCGCGCTCGCGCAGACGACGCGCCCAGCGCGCGAGGCGCCCTCGCTCCAGCTCGGCGAGCTGCCGCTGCTGGGCGAGCAGCTGGGGCCGCGCGCCGACCACGGCGAGCTGGCGGCCCCGCCGTTGCGCGCGGCCGAGGGCCTCGCAACGCTCCCTGATGCGCCGAACCTCAGCGCTGGTCAGGGTTCCGGCGCCGCGCCGCAGCGCCGACCACGCCGCAAGGTCGCCCGCTCCCTCAGCCAGCAGCTCGACCACCGCCGCCCGGGCTACCGCCTGGAAGAAGGGACTCACCCTGACGCTGTCCTGCCGCGGCCGCCGGCGTGGCGACCGGAAGCTCTGCGCGCCGCTCATCCGTGCAGCTCCCGGCCGATCCGCTCGCACGCGGCCCGCGTGTTCACGAGGGCCGCGGTCGCCTCATCGGCCGCCACGAGGAGCGCCCGGAGCAGCGCGCCGTCGTGGAGCTGCCCGAGCTGGACCGCCTCGCGCGCCTGAGCCACTGTGCCGCGCAGAAGGTCGCCGACCTGGTCGAGCTGTCGCGCGTGAGCATCGAGCTGGGCGCGAAGCTCGCGGGCCCGAGAATCGAGGAGTTGAACCACTGTTGCCATGTTCTGTCCCTCCCGTGTCAGATTGCGCGCCGAGCTGGCACCACGCCGCCCGATTCCACGCGCTATCACCTGGGAAGGCAGGACTTGTGCCAACGGCGGGCCGTCAGGATCGGCAAGGGGCAGGGTCGAGGACGTAGGCCACGACCCGGACCCTTGGCTAGCCAGCCCTCCGCGTGATCGTCCTCGATCACGCGGAGTCCTGGTCATCCTGGGCAGGATCGGCCGG
>JAPKHB010000534.1 GCA_026647295.1 Planctomycetota bacterium
GATCAGGCTCCGGGAAGGTGTTGCCCTCGACGACGTGCGCGAGCTGAAACGTGAGCGCCAGCGTGAAGCCGAGCACCAGATGCACGAGCACGAAAAAGCCGATGACATGCAAAACCGGATGAAAGAACATCGGCAACACCAGCATATATCCGAAATAGAAGACTTTCGTCAAGAAGAATACAACCGTTTCAGATTTCGAAAGCTTGGGAAGCTCATATTCGCCGATGCGGCCGGAAAAGAATTTGCGAAAATCACCAATGGTGACCCACAGCAGCGTCATCAAGCCGTAGGCGGGAAAGGCATAAATCTGCTGAAAACGATGCCAGCGGCGGTGCGGCTGCGCCGGACTGAACCGCATGATGCCCTGCATTTGAATGTCATCGTCCAGTTCGTTGATATTCGTGTAGGTATGATGCAGGATATTGTGTTTGTACTTCCAGAAGAAATAACTGCCGCCAATCAAATTGAGCATGAATCCCATAATCCAGTTGACGACTCCGTTGCCTGAGTAGCTGCCATGATTGCCGTCGTGCTGAATATTGAATCCCACCAGCGCAAAGCCCTGCGCCACCGCGACGGCAGTAATAAAGGCCATTACCAATGACGAGGTCGCGAATACAAGCAAAATGTATGAGGTCGCGAGCCACAGCAGAATGATCACAGTTTTCAAATACATCCGCCAGTCTGCATGGGGCGAAATTTGTTTCTCTTCAAAATAACGGTTGACGCGTTGTCTCACTTCGTCATAAAAGCCCAGACGTGAGGTGAAGCTGATTTTTTGCATGCGTTTTCTCCAGTTGTGGTGAAAGTCGAAAATAAACCATTGACGGCTGACCGTGGCATTGCACTAGTTGTTTGCCCCGGGAGGCGCGATTGAACAAAAAATGGAAGCGGCAACCTAAAACATTTCCGGAAGAAAAACAAGGAGGAAAAAACAACAGGATGGGGAGCAGAATTCCCGGTGGAGATGTGATGGGCTGAAACCGTATCCCCGATTTTCCATAACCGTAACCTCTTACCAAAGCGAAGCCCCCAAAAATAAAAAATAGGCGCGCTCTTTGACGGTTCTCTTTTCGGCTAT
>JAPKHB010000535.1 GCA_026647295.1 Planctomycetota bacterium
CACCGAAGTCGGTTACGTCGGCCGCGACGTTGAATCCATGATCCGCGACCTCACCGACCTCTCGGTGGCGATGGTGCGCTCCGAGAAAACCGCGGCGGTGCAGGAACAGGCAGAAAAGCTGACGAACGAACGGTTGCTCGATCTCTTGTTACCCAACCTGCGGCCGCGGCGCAAGTCCGCGGCGGCCCGCGACCACAACGAACACGGCGAGGAGGCCGCGATCAGCGAGGAGGAAAGCGAGAACGAGCTGGAGCAGCGGCGGCAGCGGACGCGCGACAAAATGCGCGAACAACTGCTCGCCGGCAAACTCGAAGAGCGCCTGGTCGAACTCGACGTCGCCGCCGACAGCATGCCGATGATGCAGGTGATCTCGCCCATCGGCGTCGAGGAGCTGGGCCTGAATCTGCAGGACCTGGTGGGCAATATGCTGCCCAAGAAGATGAAGCGCCGCAAGATGACGGTGACCGAGGCGCGCGCGCATCTCATCCAGGAAGAGGCCAGCAAGCTGATCGACATGGACCAGGTGGTGAAGGAAGCGATCGTGCGCGTGGAAAACAGCGGCATCGTCTTTCTCGATGAAATCGACAAGGTGGCGGGCAGCAAAAATACCGTCGGCCCGGATGTCTCGCGCGAGGGCGTGCAGCGGGACTTGCTGCCGGTGGTGGAAGGCACCACTGTCTTCACCAAATACGGCATGGTGAGAACCGATCACGTGCTGTTCATCGCCAGCGGCGCGTTTCATATTTCCAAACCCTCGGATCTCATTCCCGAGCTGCAGGGCCGCTTCCCGATTCGCGTCGAGTTGGAGAGCCTGACCGCCGAGGATTTTGTCCGCATTCTCACCGAGCCTAAGAACGCGATGCTCAAGCAATACATCGCGCTGCTGGCCACCGAAGGCGTGGAGTTGAAGTTTGAAGAGGACGCGGTGCGGGAAATTGCGGAAACCGCCTATCACGTCAACGAAAAGACCGAGAACATCGGCGCGCGGCGGCTGCACACCGTGTTGAGCGCCCTGCTGGAAGACATTCTC
>JAPKHB010000536.1 GCA_026647295.1 Planctomycetota bacterium
CGTTGCCGGGCCAGTGATAGTTCAGGCACATTTGCAGCGCCTCCTCCGACATGCCGGTGACCGCCTTGTGATTGGCGGCGCTGTATTGCTTGATGAAATGATCGATCAGCAGCGGCACGTCTTCCAATCGCTCGCGCAGCGGCGGCAGGAAGACCGGAATGACATTCAGCCGGTAATACAAATCCTCACGGAACTGATTGTTCAGGATCGCCTGTTCGAGATCGCGGTTGGTGGCGGTGATGACGCGCACATCGACGTGAATCGACTCGGTGCTGCCGAGGTGGCTGATCTCCTTTTCCTGCAGCAGGCGCAACAGCTTGGTTTGCACGCTGGCGGAGATGTCGCCGATCTCATCGAGAAAGATGGTGCCGCCGTTCGCCAATTCCACCCGCCCCAGCTTGCGCGCGGTGGCGCCGGTGAAGGCGCCGCGCTCATACCCGAACAGCTCGCTTTCCAGCAGCGTTTCCGGAAAGGCACTGCAACTGATCTCCACCAGCGGCGCGGCGGCGCGCGGGCTGTTGTAGTGAATGGCGCGCGCCACCAACTCCTTGCCGGTGCCGCTCTCGCCGCGAATCAAAATGGTGGCCTGGCTCTGGGCAACTTTGGCGATGGTGCGAAAGACCTGCTGCATCGCCGGGCTTTTGCCGATGATGCCTTCGTAGCGGTACTGCTGATGCAGACGGTCACGCAGTTCCTCGTTCTCCTGGCGCAGCCGCTGCTCCTCCTCGGCCTTCTTGAGAATGACGAACAGCTCATCGAGATTGAGCGGCTTGGTCAAATACTCGTACGCGCCCAGGCGCATGGCTTCGACCGCAGAGGAGACCGTGCCGTGGCCGGTGAGCGCGGCAGGCGCGCGGCCGAGGTGCACGGCGACGCCCAGCTTCGCGATCGCGCGCTCGAGCAGCCGGCTGCCGGCCGCGTCGAGCTGGCGCGGCATGAGCCGCGGCGCCAGCTCGATCACGTGGGTCTCGAGGCCGAGGTCGAGCGCGGCGCGCGCCGCCTCGAGGCCGAGCAGGCCGCCGCCGAGC
>JAPKHB010000537.1 GCA_026647295.1 Planctomycetota bacterium
CCCGGCCGCGTCGGCGATGTTCGGCGTGACCGACGACCTCGTCGGCCGTTCGGCGCTGACGGTGGGCAATGTCGGGCTGGCCGCGGTGCTCGGCGTGGGCGACACCGGCCCCGAAGGCCATGAGCTGACGTTCGTCGAGCCCGAGCGGCGCGTCCTCCGCGTCCAGTCGGCCACCGTCGCCGGCGGCGATGGCGAGCGCGTCTGCGACAAGAATGGTTGGATTGTCCATGAAGCGCACCGCTGGTTCGCCTTAGGGGAATTCTGAGCCTCATGCCGTTCGCCGGCGCGGGGTCGCCGCTCGGCAAACATGATCTGATCAAAGAAGTCCGCTGCGTGTTGAGTTTGGCCCGCGGCAACTTACCTCCCGTTTGCCGCAGGTCGATTTTGTATGAGGTCCGAATGGTGTTACTGCTGCTGGCCGTAAGTGGCTCCGGTGCCCCGCCCAGCCAATGTCTTGGTCGCCGCGCGCCAGCGCTTGCTCAAGGCGCAACACTATTCAAAATCATCATTTGAGATGATCAAAAAAGCGCTCGAATATACTGGAAATCAACACCCCTGTCAAGTTTTTTTCTGGTGACAATAGGATCGCTCGCCGGCTCGGGAAGGAATGAAGGGCGCGGCAGGTGCGGACGCACGCGAGTGATTCGGGTGGAATGCGAAGAGAACCCGGATTGGGCCTCCGGCGGTTCACCGGAATGAGGGAATGGACCTGTGCCGCCGGGCGCAGGTCCGGGGTGTCCGCGAATTACTCGACCGGTTCGGCCAACTTGCGAGCCATCTGCACGACTTTGGGAGAGACCGGCCGGCGCAGTTCGGCTTCCAGAATGCGGTAATAGGCTTGCAGCACACGGATGCGGCGCTGGCAACGCTCGCAAGTCAAAAAATGCTCCTCGAACGTGTCGTATAAACCACGGTTTTGGGAAGCACTGAGGAGTACGAATTCCAACGACTCGGCGTCTAGGCACTCTTCCCTGATCGCCCC
>JAPKHB010000538.1:0-475 GCA_026647295.1 Planctomycetota bacterium
AATGAAGGTGCAGGAGGTAGGTGAGGAAGGCGCCCTGGCTGTGGCCCCCCACGAACACGCGCCCCAGGCCGTAGACCCAGCGCGCGCCGGGACGTTTCAAGCGTAACGAAACGATCTGCTTACAGGCGCTCTCCACAGTGCCGCTGCCAATAAAATAGCCCTGTTTTCTAAACTGGGCATACGCCATGCGGGTTTGATTGTTCTCGTAATAGGTGATGGCGCTTTGGATGAGTTCGCAAGAGGGATGCTTGTTGAGGGCTTGTTGAAGTCTTTGGATAACTTCCTGTACCTCGCCTTCCCACAAGGCGGTTTTGACCTGATTGAGCCAAGTCCCGCGTTCCTGTTCGGCGAGTGTTTCCGCAATGGCGTGCAGGCGCTGACAGGCATGATACCAATCGACAATCTGGACGGCATTGGGAAAGTAGTGTTCGACCATCTTCCAAATCCATGTCGCGGCATCGCAGACAAAGACCAG
>JAPKHB010000538.1:485-979 GCA_026647295.1 Planctomycetota bacterium
ATCCGCTGGCTTCCTCCAAACTGGTGTAGTAGTTCAGATTGACAGCGCGTAATTCGGAAGAGCCATAGCGTTGCCCCGCTTCATACCAGCAGATGGTTTTTTCCTCTTTCCAACCTTCCTCCAGCGGCACAAACGCGCCGTCCAGAGAGCCATACAGCCGTTTCGGGCGGGTCGGCGCAGGCTCTCGTTCCCGCTGTTGGAGATAGGTCAGATTTTGGCTCTTCGCCATCCACTGTTTTTCCCGCTCGACTTGCAGGTTTCCAATCCGCTGGGTTTCGGCGCGGATCGTATTGACACTGACATCCACCCGCAGATATTCTTGAATGTGCCGCTGCGCCTCTTCAAAGGATACCGTCACGCCTGCCACCCCCAACAATCGGCTCATTCCCGAACTAGCGCTACCAGCCCGCAGGTGTTCCCGTTCATCCAACGCATACCAGCAACGATGACAATGCGGACAGCCATAATAAGACCGCCGATAGGTGATTTACCCT
>JAPKHB010000539.1 GCA_026647295.1 Planctomycetota bacterium
AGGCGGTCCGCAGCAAACCCACGAAACCCACCGGGGGCGGCTCGGCGCCCGCCGCTACCCCACCACCCTCGCCACCACCTGCACGTGCCACCCCCGGCCCTTGCGCGGGCGGTGGCCCTCGGCCAGCAGCCGCCGCCCGACCTCCCGAAGCGACGCCCCCTCGGCCCGTAGCTCTCGGGCCCGGGCGACGGTCGCCTGCTCGCCCGGGTCCTCCTCGAGGCGGCCCGCGGGCCCGACCCGGTAACCGTAGGGATGCCGCCCACGCGCTCGCCCCGGGCCTTCTTCACGGCCAAGGCAGCCCGGGTCCGGGTCCCGATCAACGCGCGCTCGTAGGCGGCCATGGCGGCCACGATGGAGCGCATGAGCTGGTCCTCGGGCCGGTCCCCGTTGGCCACGCCGTCGGCGCTCAACCGCGGACTTGCCCCCCCTCACGTCAGGGGCCGGATCCTGGGACCGGGCACGTGCGGGGGGCGGACCTGGGCCGCGCCCAGGGCCATGATGAGGGCCACGACGAGGTCGATGCGGCCGGTGCTGCGGCTCCTGTCGGGCTTGAGGTTCCCGGCCGGGTCCTGGCGCACCGTGACGTTGGAGGCGCACCAGCGCAGCACCGGGTGGCCGCCGTGGACCAGGTCCCCGGACAACACCCGCCGCTCCAGCGCCTTGGTCGGCTCGCTCAACGAGGCGAACCCCTGGCGGTACTCCACCACCGGCGCCCCCTCCTCTTTCAGCTCCAGCGCGAGCTGGGTCGCGTTCCACGGGTCGTAGGCCAGGCTGCGCACCCGAAACCGCCGGCAGGCTTCGAGCACCCGCTGGCGCACGTGATCGTAGTCCACCACGTTGCCGTCGGTGACCTCGAGGAACCCCTGGCGCGCCCAGGCCTCGTAGGGCACGCGGTCGCGCTCCTCGGCCTTCTTGGCCGTGTCCCGGGGAATGAACCCCAGGGGCAGCACCGCGCGCTTGGCC
>JAPKHB010000054.1 GCA_026647295.1 Planctomycetota bacterium
GTCGGCGGCCCGGCCAGCATGCTGTGCATGGCGGTGACGATAGGCGCGACGGGCGTAGTAGGCGGCAACTGGAAGATTGCCCAGGTGTAGGTGAATGCGAGTCTGCATTAGGAAGTGGGCGCCGCGTGCACTTTGGGTTGCTCGTCCCCTCGCGGCACGAGCACTAACGGCTACTGCGACGCTCAGTCGCCTGAAGTCTCCCAAGCTCGCCGCGATCGGCCCGAGTTCCCACGCCGCAAGCACCCCAGGAACTTGAGAGTCCAGTAGCGCCCCAGCCTGAAGGCTCTGCGATGCCGCGTCAGAAGCAAGTCGAGGGTTAGCCTGTGCGTCGTAGATCCGCGCCAGAAGGAGGAGAGCCTGAGAACTCTGTTGGGGCATTCCATGGCGAACGGCGAGGGCGGCGGCGTGTTGAAAGGCGCTCGCAGCCAGTACCAGTTCGTTACTCAGTTGGTGAAGTCGCCCTAGGTTCACTAGGGACTTGATTTGACCGGGGATGTCGCCGAGCGCTACGCGAATGCGGAGCGCGCGGCGGAGGTGACCGCGGGCGGTCGTCCTCCGGTCGAGATTGCCCTCGACAATGGCCATGTTGTTGAGAACTAGGGCGCGAGCAGCCGGGGTCCCATTGCGGCGGGCGCGGCGAGCAGCGAGGTCGAGGAGCCTCTGTGACCGCCTGAATCTGTCCTTGAGGAACTGAATCTGCGCCTGGGCGGTGAGGTAACGGAGCGCCCACAATGGGGGTAGGGCCTCGCCGAGCACACGACGATGCGCACGGGCCGTGCGCAGGGCCGCGGATGCCAAGTCGGGTCTGTGTGTGTCGAGGTGCAGGCGCGCCAGCTGTACGTGAAGCGAGAAGCGGTCTTCTGGGGCGAGGGTGGGCTCCAATAGCAAAGGCTCGATCAGCGTGAAGGCGGCCTTGTACTGCTGCCGCGCCTCAAGAACCTGGAGTGCACGGTCACGTAGTGGCGGAGGCCAGTGGGCTGTAGGCATCGTGTCTAGGAGGGAGATGACAATGTCCGCCGCTTCGGGGGACGCATCTAGGACGGTGAGTGCACGCGTCGCGAGGATCGCGAGCGAGTCGGGCGCCGGTGGGCCGGAGTGGACTAGTGCATTGAGGAGGAGGCGTGCCGATGCCTGGTGCGCAACTGGAAGCCAATCCCAGTGCGTCAGCAGGTGAGTAAGAGCGGATGACGTGTCGGCGGCCGCATGCAGGAGCCGTGCGGTAGGCAGTACATCAGCGCTACTTGGCAGGCGGGAGATAGCGTCGTGAGCGGCCGCCAGTTGGCCTGCGGAGTCCTGGGTCGCCGCGCAATGCGCAAGGCTAAGCCGCAACTCCGGCGCGGCCAAGTGGATGCGCTCGTGCGGTTCGGAGCCGGTCTTGCGAAGGAGGGGGGCCAGGGTGGGCAGGCCGGCGCGTCCGGTGAGGCGTTCGTAGACGGCCGTGGCGGCGGGGACCGAGAGGCCTTCGGGAAGGATCGACAGCACGCGCAGAAAGGCGGTTTCCGAGTCGTCGAGACCTTGGAGCGCCATCTGGAGGCTGGGGGCCAGGTGGGCGTCGAGCGAGTAGTCGTCGATGTGGGCCGGGTTGAGGATGAACGTGCCATGGCGGTAAGTCAGATCGCCGTGACGCAGGGCCTCGAGGAGCAGCGATCCGAGCCGTCCCGGGAGCCCTTCGCAGCGCTGGGCGATGCGCTGGCCGTCGGCATCGGTAAGGGTGAGGCTGCCCAGGCGCTCCGTGGCCACCCGCACCAAGTCGGGTGTGGCCAGGGGAGCCAGGGCCATCTCCGCGGCGCGGCTGTCCTGCCGCGTGACCGGGATGAACTGTTCCAGCGGTTCCTCCCCGGCGTCCACCACCAGCATGAGCGGGAGGGCCGAGGGGGAACCGGGGCTCATCCGGGCCTGGAGGTGCCGGGCCAGCGTCCGGACGAACTCCTTGTCGGGGTCCGGCAGGTGCGCGAAGGAATCGACGAGGAGGAGCACCGACTCCTTGCGCGCCAGGCGCTCGAGGGCGGCGATGGCACGCTCGATGTCGCGTTGGGTGCCATGGCGGGGTTCGCCCGAGGCGCCCTGGCGTTCCCGAGGGCGGGGCAGGCCGAGTCCCTGGAGGAGGCCGGGCAGCAGGGCCGCCGAGTGATCCGATCCCCCGCGACCGGAGAGGCGCAGGACCAGTACGTCCGCCTCCCGGGCGAGGCCGGCAAAGCGCGTGGCCAGGCGGGTGCAGCCCACGCCCCGGGGTCCGCGCATCACGAGGACGGCATCCTTGAGCGGCGTCCCCGGGTAGCGCGGGGCGGGCTCCTCGGCCAGGCCCGAGTGGACCGCGAGGATCGACAAGGACTGGGCGAACCGTTCCTGCTCCTCGCCCCGCCCGATGAGCGGGCCGCCAGCCACCAGCGCCGCGATCTCCTCGGGCAGGAACGGGGGGACCTCGCAGCCCTGGGCTTGGCCGATCGCTGCCAGGAGGGCCAACGCGTCGGCGGGGCGGTCATTGGGGTTGCGCGCCAGCAGGGAGGCCAGCAGCTCGTCCAGGCCGCGGGACACGTCGGGCCGGCGGGTCGAGGCCCGCGGGGCGTCGGCCCGGCAGCGCGCCCCGAGCACGTCCCCCGCTCCCCCGGTGTGCGGATCCGTGCCGGTGAGCAGCCAGTAGGCGACGAGTCCCAGCGAGTACAGGTCGGAGCGGTGGTCGTGTTCGGCTCCGGTGCTTACCTCCGGCGCCATGTAGCGCGGGGTGCCGCGGGCCACGCCCATCACCGGGCCCAGGTGGGCCAGCCCGCCGTCGGTCAGCGTGAAGCGCGGTCGTCCCGAAGTCGTGTCGAGGATCAGGTTCCCGGGGGTCACGTCGTAGTGGATCAGGCCCTGGCGGTGGAGGGCGCCCAGCACGCGCGCGCCGTCTTCCAGCAGCTTCCAGACGAGTTCCTCGGGCTGGGGGGCCCCGACCTGCTCGAGGTTCAGGCCGGGGACGAACCGCAGGGCCTGGAACCAGTCCCGGGGGCCGGAGCGGCCGGTGTCCAGGATCTCGGCCCAGTTCGGGTGCCGGAACCACTGCAGAATGCGTTCGGCTTCTGCGGGCTGGGCGTCGCCGATCACCTGCTCGACGACCTTGAGGGCCACCTGTTCGCCGCCCCGGCCGAGGTCCTCGGCCAGGTACACCGACCCGTGCGCCCCACTTCCCAGCAGGCGCCCGAGGCGGTAGCGGCGCACCAGGAGTCTGTCCTGTCCGGCGTCCTTGGGCATGGGCGTCCCTGCGCCGTCCTTCCACCTGTTGGGGACGGTTCGGGAGCCCTATCGACCGGCGGGGTGGAAACCCTGTAGGCGGGGGGGCGTCGGGCTTCCTGCCCGGCGGCGCTCGTAGGCCTCAAGGGCCCGGACGAGGCGCTCGACCCGCCCCCGCAGGCGGGCGACGAAGGCCCGCTCTTCCTCCCGCATGGCGGTGCGCGGCCGGGGGCCCGACCAGTAGAGGGGGTGGCCGAAGGCGAGGCGTATCGCCGCCCGGTGGGGGCGCCGGGTCCCGTGCGGCCAGGCCCGGAACGCCCCGACGATGCCCACCGGGAAGACCGGGGCCCCGGTGCGACGGGCGATCGCGCCCACCCCGCGGTGCATGGCCCCCAGGCTGCCGTCGCGGCTCAAGCGCCCCTCCGGGAAGATCACCACGGCGTGCCCCCGCCGGACGAGGGCGATGGCCCGGCGTAGGCCGATCCGCGATTCCCGCGGGGACCCCACCGGGACAGCGCCGACCAGCCGGAAGAACCAGTTGCCCCAGCGGCTGCGATAGAAGTCGCTCGTCATGAGGAAGGTGACGCGGCGGCGCACGAGGAGTTGGACGAACGCGGGGTCAAGGTAGGAGGTGTGGTTCGGGCACAGGACCACGCCACCCCGAGGCGGAAGGTTGGCGCGATGCCCCACGCGGCGGATCCGGAACCACGGGATGCAGAGGAAGGCCGCGCAGCACTTCAGGCAGGCGTAGACGACCTCATAGAGCGCCCGCCAGGTGCGCCCGAAGGGCCCGGGCGAGTTGAGCCGGGCGACCAGGCGCCGGGCGGGGCGGCGTCGCCGACTCGGCAACGGGCCGACCCCTCTACTTCGCCGCGCCGTCCCCGCCGGAAGCCGCCTCCTCGGGGACTGCACAGGCTTCCTGGACCGTGTCCATGAACTTCTTGGCTTCCTGGCCGAGGAGCCGGCGGCGCTCGCCGCTCTGCAGCATGTTGTGCGCCTGGACGAAGTGCTGCACGGCGCGCTTTCCGGTGGGGCAGTCCTTCATCTTCCCCACGTGGAACTGCGTGGCCCAGACGCGCGCCAGGTTCACCGTGGCGTCAAAGAGGGCCCCCGAGTCGACCGCATCCCGGTAGAGCAGGGTCACGCGCAGGTAGTGGAGCGCCGCCGTGTCGAGCGTCTCGAGGATCTGGGGGAGGCGTTGTTCCGCCGGCTGGCTCTCGAGTTCGCGCCGGACGCCGGCGTACACGGCGTTGCCCAACGAAAGGTACGCGTCGGCCCGGAGGGCCTTGCTGTAAAGGCTCGCCGGGTCGGCGATGACCGTTTCGAGCAGGCGCGCGGCCTCGGCATCCTTCGCCGGATCGTTCTGCATGAGGTTGCACTGGGCGATACGCGTCTGGCAGAGGAGGCGCTCGACGATGGCCAGCCGGGCCTGCGGCTCGCCGTCGATCTGGCGCAGCAAGTCCCGGTACATCTTCTCGGCGGCCGCGAACTGCTCGGGCTTCGTGGCGGGCTTGAAGGTGAAGAAGTCGACCTTGAGGATGGCGGCGGCATACCGGTCCCGCGGGTTCATCTGCCGCAGGTTGACTACGGCGTCGAGCGCCGCGCGCGCGCCGGCGGCATCGCCGCGGTGGATCAACGCGCGGGCGCGGGCCTCCTGCACCGGCTTGACGTAGTAGCCGGTCGGGAAGGCGGCCAGGAACGCGTCGGCCGCCACCAGGATCCGGTCGCTGTCGCCGAGGAGCTGCAGGGCCAACACCTGGCGGTACATGGCGATCTGCTTGGCCGTTCCCTTGAGGCTTTCGGCCGCCGCGGCGAACTGACTTGCGACGAGGTCCCACGCCCCGGTCCCGCCCTGGACCTCGGCGTCGTTGAAGTTGGGATCCAAGTACGCGGTCGTGCTGTAGGCGTCGCGCACTTCGGACGCCGAGATCGTCTTGCCGGCGATCTTGACGGTGTCGCAGGAAAGTTCGAGGTTGTCCCGGCCGCTCTCCTGGAGCACGGCGTTGCTGGGCGCGGTCTCGGGGTCGAAGGCGTCCTTCAGCTTGTCCGGGAGGATCTGTCCGTCGCGGGTCACGACGACGTCGGCTCGGGCGTCGGCCGCGACCCAACAGAGGGCAAGGACCGCCAGGGCGGTCGCAAGGGTACGGGGGATCATGCGGTGGGGGCCCCTTCTGGGTCCGGGCGGACGGGTCCTCGGGAGGGTCGGCCCGAGGGTACCGATGGCCCCGGAGGCGGTCAACCCGGCCCTCGGGCGGGTCTGCCCCCGGCCGCCGGGAGGGGCGCGGGGTCGGGGCTCGTCGTGCCGCTCGGGCTCCCCGGGCCGGCCTCGGCGGCTTCGAAGAGGGGACCCCGCGGGCCGCCGCCCGCCCCGAGGTCAGAGGCGTCCGAGGTGGTGCAGCGCGAGCAGGTCCATGGAGAGCGCGACCGCAAAGTGCAGCCACCAGCCGTACAGGATCGTTCCCGTGCGGTACGAGAGCGTCCCGAGGACCAAGCCGGCGCCGATCGAGCCCAGCGCCTCCGGTAGCGGCTTGTAGTAGTGGATCATGCAGTAGGGGGCGAGCATGACCAGGATCGAGATCGGCCCGATCAGCGGGCGCAGGCCGAGCACGATCACGCCCCGGAAGAAGAACTCGATGGCGAGGAACTGGGCGAAGTAGGCCGCCTCGAAGGTCCAGAACTCGGGGCCGAGGCCTTGCGCGGCGGGGCGGAAGAAGGGATACGTCGCCGTGAACTCCGGCGTGCGGGAGAAGAGGTACACGACCGGGAAGAAGAGGGCGAAGAGCACGGCGTAGATCCACGCGTCGCGCGCCGTGCCCCGCAGCCGGAACCCGAGGTCGCGGGGGCCGACCCGCGCCACGATCCACATCACCAGCAGCGGGACGAGCACGAGGAGCAACAGGCAGCTCGCAGACCACCACAGGTAGCGGCGCACCGGCCGGGGACCGGGGACCTCGAGCGCGGCGATCTCCTCGGCCAGGGGTGGTGGCGTGCGAAGGGCGTGCCCCGCATGGGTCGGGCGGAGTTCGCGGCGCGCGCCGTGCTGCCAGGGCATGCCGTAGTAGTCGAGCAACGTGAGCACGAACGGCACCGTGAGGAGTACGGCCACCGCGCGCCGATCCAGGGCCAGGATGTCGCGCACGAGGCCCCGTAGGCCGCCGGGCCCGGCCGCCGGGGGGACCGGCGCCGGCGCCGCGGGGTTCATGGGCGCTCCTGGCGGTCGGCCGCCTCCGGCCGGGCGTCCAGCGCGAGCAGCCGCCGAACCTCGGCGACGGAGAGGCCCTTGCGGGGCAGGCCCGCCAGCGTGCCGCGCCGGTGCGCCACGAGTTCGGCGACGATGGAGACCGCGATCTCGCCGGGGGTCCCCCCGCCCAGGTCCACGCCGACCGGGGCGTGGACGCGCGCGGGGTCCACGCCGGCGAGCCGCCCCGTGCGCGCCAACTTGCGCAGGATCCCTCGGACCTTCACCTTGCTCCCGATCAGGCCGACGTAGCCCCGGGTGGACAGGAGTGCGTGCTCGAGGCACTCCAGGTCGTAGGCGTGGCCCCGCGTGACCACCAGGCTGTAGGCCCGCACCGGGAGGGCCAGGCGCTGGAAGCAGGAGGCGAAGCTGTCCGCGGCGACCACGCGGGCGGCGCCGGGGAACCGTTCCGCATTGGCGAAGCTCGCCCGGTCGTCCACGACGGTGACCCGGAAGCCCGCGCGTCCGGCCAGTACGCACACCTCCTGGCTCACGTGGCCGGCGCCGAACAGCGCCAGGTGGGGTACGGACACGCTTTCGACCAGCACATCGATCTCGCCCCCGCACATGAGGCCCGTCTCGCCCGTCGCGTTCTCGGTGAGACGGAACACCAGCCGCCGGGGCACCTCGGTGCGCAGCACCTCGTGCGCCGCGGCCACGACGTCGGCCTCGACGCACCCGCCCCCCACGGTGCCCAGGACCCGCCCGTCCTCGCACAGAAGCAGGCGCATCGTTTCCTTGCCCGGCGTACTTCCGCGGGTGCCCACCACCGTGGCCAGCACGCCCGCTTCGCCCCGGGCGCGCAGCCGGGCGATCTCCTCGAAGAGGTCTGTATGGGGATTGTCAGGCATGCGCGGGTCGGTTCGTTTGCCGTGCGGGGGCCGGTCGGCCGGGCGGTCGGGACGGGCCGACCGCTATCCGCGCCCCCGGCTGGTTCGTATCCTCCGCATGATGCCCTCCCGTCGCCCGCGGTTCTACCTGCTCCTGGCCCTCTTCCTCGTCCTGGGGGCGGTTCGCCCCGGGGGGGCGGAGGAGGAGGCCCCCCTCCGGCGCAACGCGATCGTGCGGGTCGTGGAGGCCTCCCGTCCGGCGGTCGTTTCGATCCGCACCAACCAGATCGTGCGGCGCACCTGGTTCGACCCGGTGGTCTGGGACTTCCGGTCCCAACTCCACGAGCGGGACGGGGGGCTGGGGTCGGGGGTGGTGTTCCACCCGGACGGGTACGTGATCACCAACGCCCACGTGATCTCGCGGGCCAGCAGCATCCTCGTGACGGTGGGCTACGCCAAGACCGGGGGCCCGGAGGCCGTCGAGTTGAAGGCCCTCCCCGTGGCGGTCGACCTGAACAACGACCTCGCCATCCTGCGGCTGCTCCCCAGCCCGGAGGGTGAGGGCCCCTTCCCCTACCTCGACCTGGGCCACTCGCACGACGTCATGCTGGGCGAGGACGTGGTCGCCCTGGGTCACCCCTTCCGGCTCGGGCTCACGGTGACCCGCGGCATCGTGAGCGGGCTCAATCGGCGCTTGAGCCTGGGCAGCCAGGTGTTCGACGACTTCATGCAGGTCGACGCGGCGATCAACCCCGGCAACTCGGGTGGCCCCCTGCTGGACGTCACCGGCCGGTGGATCGGGGTGAATACGGCCATCTACAACCGGGCGTCGCTCTCGGCGGAGGGGATCGGGTTCGCGATCCCGGCCGACCGCGTGCGCTCGCTGATCGCGCGCACCTTCAAGCAGCGCGTGGTCGTGGGGCGCTGGATCGGCCTTGAGTTCGAGGAGGGCGCCCATGGCGAGGCGGTCGTGCAGACCGTCTACCCCAAGGGGCCGGCGCGTGACTCCGGGCTTCAGGCCGGCGATGTCGTCCGGCGCGTGAACGCCGTCCCCACCCCGACCCTCTACGATCTGCGCCGGGCCTTGGTGGCGCGCCGGCTCGGCCCGCGGGTCCGGTTGGGGATCGAGCGGGGGGGACGCGAGCGGGATGTCGAGGTGCCGGTCGAGGACCTGCCCACCGACCGCCTCGCCCACACGCACCTGGGGTTCGTCGCCGAGGACAAGGAGGACTTCGACGGCCTGATCGTCACCGGCGTTCGTCCCGGCGGGCCCGGCGAGCGCCTGCGCCTCGCGCCGGGTGACGTCGTGGCGACGCTGGGCCGCTGGCGCATGCGCAACACAGAGGACCTGCTCATGTTCTTGCAGTACGTGAGCCCGGGCGACGAAGTGGACGTGACCGTCCGCCGGCCCCAACGCGAAGCGGCCAGCGGCCGCATCCTGGGCTTCCGGGAGCTCAAGGGGAGCCTGATCGCCGAGTGAGGCTCCCCCCCCCCGTCGGCAGCCCGGGGCGGCCCGACCCCCGGCGCTCAGTTCATCGTGACGCGCTTCACGCCCAGGATGTCGGCCACGCGCTCGTCGATGCGGCTGATCCCCACGACGTGCTCGATCACGATCGGGTGCGGCTCCCGGGGGGTGGTGAGGATCATCCGGCCCGCCCCGCACAGGATGCGCTCGAGCACGTCTGGGATCTCCTTGAACCAACGCAGGTCCTCGGTGCTGTAGCGCTTGATGTCGGCAAAGATGCCGCGGCGGTGGATCACCTCGTTGTGGCGGAATTCCCAGTAGTCGAAGCGGGTCTTCACGAAAACCACCAGGTAGATCAGGGTGAAGAAGCCGAACATCGTGAAGTAGAAGGCGGCGTTCATCTCCAAGTCGAGCGAGCGGAAGAAGTCGCCCACCACGCCGAGGAAGTCGAAGTACAGCCCGGCGAACACGAGCACGCCCAGCAGGGCCAGGACCATGATCGAGATCACCTCGTTGAAGTCGAAGGAGATGACGAGCAGGTTGAACGCAAAAACGCACATCCACACCGTGCCCAGGTGCTCCGGGCCCGCCCCATGGCTGCCGGCGACGATGCCCGCAACCAGTGAAACGATCCAGGTGAGCCAGAAGAAGATCACCTTCGGATAGGGGCGTACGATCACGCGCTCCAGGGTGCGCTCCGGGGCGCTGGGGCTCGGGGCGGGGGCGTCGGGGACTTCGCTCACGGGATCCTCCTGCCGGCGGCGCCGGAACCGCGACGTGGTATCGGGGACGTGCGGGTGGGTGTAGAGGCCGCGCGGTAGCGCGGAGGGTGGGCCGGAAGGCGGCGGTGAGCATCGGGGCCTGCCCGGGGGCGCAACCCGCCCCTGGCGCCGGGGAACTCCGGTCGCCCGTGCGCCGCGCTCCCCGGCCGGGCGTGTGGGCGCGGCGCGCCGCGCGGCGCCCCCGGGCCAAGCAGCCGACGGGCCGGAGTGCCGCGCCTGCGACCCCGGCACGCCCACCGGTGCCCTTTGGGGTTCGGGCTGCCGCGGTCCTCCGGTATCTTCCCTCCGGCTTCGGAGGTTCCATGCCCCGCCGGACCGACATCCGACGAATCCTCATCCTGGGTTCGGGGCCGATCGTCATCGGCCAGGCGGCCGAGTTCGACTACTCCGGCACCCAGGCGTGCAAGGCGCTGCGCGAGGAGGGGTACGAGGTCGTCCTCGTCAACTCCAACCCCGCGACGATCATGACCGATCCGGAGATGGCGGACCGGACGTACATCGAGCCGGTCACGCCCGAGGTGGTCGAGCGCGTGATCGCCAAGGAGCGCCCCGACGCCCTGCTGCCGACCATGGGCGGGCAGACCGGTCTCAACGTGGCGATGAAGCTGCACGAGAACGGCGTACTCGAGCGCTACGGCGTCCAGATGCTGGCGGCCCGGCCGGACGTGATCCGCAAGGCGGAGGACCGGGAGCAGTTCCGGGCGGCCATGCTGCGCATCGGGCTCGACCTTCCGAGGAGCCGCACCGTGCGCACCTTCGAGGATGCGATGGGGGCGGTCGAGGAGGTCGGCCTGCCCTGCGTGATCCGCCCGTCGTTCACCCTGGGGGGCACCGGGGGCGGGATCGCCTGGAACCTGGAGGAGTTCCAGGAGATCGCGCTGCGCGGGCTGGACCTCTCCCCGACGCACGAGGTATTGGTCGAGGAGAGTGTGGTCGGGTGGAAGGAATTCGAGTTGGAGGTGATGCGCGACCGCAAGGACAACGTGGTCATCATCTGCAGCATCGAGAACATCGACCCGATGGGCGTCCACACGGGGGACTCGATCACCGTCGCGCCCGCGCAGACACTCACCGACCGCGAGTACCAAGCCATGCGGGACGCCGCCATCCGGGTGATCCGCGAGATCGGCGTCGAGACGGGTGGAAGCAACATCCAGTTCGCCACCAACCCTGCCGACGGGCGGATGGTCGTCATCGAGATGAACCCGCGGGTCTCGCGCTCCTCGGCGTTGGCGTCCAAGGCGACCGGCTTCGCCATCGCCAAGATCGCGGCCAAGCTGGCCGTGGGCTACACGCTCGACGAGCTCGTCAACGACATCACCCAGAAGACGCGCGCGTGCTTCGAGCCCACGATCGACTACGTGGTCACGAAGGTCCCACGCTTCAACTTCGAGAAGTTCCCGGAGACCGACCCGTACCTCACGACGCAGATGAAGAGCGTAGGCGAGGCGATGGCGATCGGGCGCACCTTCCGCGAGAGCCTCCAGAAGGCGCTGCGCAGCCTGGAGACGGGGCGCCACGGCTTCGGCGCCGACCAGAAGGAACGCACGCAGCCGCGCATGGAGAAGGAGGAACTCCGCCGGCGGCTCCAGCGGCCCGGGCCGGAGCGGATCTTCCGCATCCGCGAGGCGCTGCGCCAGGGGTGGACCCTGGAGAGCCTCCATAGCCACACCCGCATCGACCCCTGGTTCCTCACCCAGCTCAAGGGGCTGGTGGACTTCGAGGCCCGGCTCCAGGCCTACGCGACGCTGTCCGACGTCCCCGACGAGGTGCTGCGGGAGGCCAAGCGCGAGGGGTACTCCGACCATCAGCTCGGCACGCTCTTCGGCCTGCCCGAGCCGGAGGTCCGCCGGCGCCGCCAGAGCCGCGGCATCCGGCCCGTGTACAAGCTCGTGGACACCTGCGCCGCCGAGTTCGAGGCGGTCACGCCCTACTACTACTCGACCTACGAAGAGGAAGACGAACTGCGGCCGGCCCGCAAGGACCGGATCGTGATCCTGGGCGGGGGGCCGAACCGCATCGGCCAGGGCATCGAGTTCGACTACTGCTGCGTCCAGGCCGCGTTCGCGTTGCGCGAGGCGGGGTACGAGACGGTGATGGTGAACTCGAACCCCGAGACGGTGTCCACGGACTACGACACAAGCGACCTGTTGTTCTTCGAACCGCTCACCGCCGAGCACGTGCTCGACGTGATCGAGCGCACGGGGGCCAAGGGCGTCATCGTCCAGTTCGGCGGCCAGACGCCGCTCAACTTGGCCCGGGCGCTCGAACAGGCCGGGGCACCGATCATCGGGACCAGCCCCGATTCGATCGACCTGGCGGGCGACCGCGGCCGATTCAAGGCGCTTTTGGAGGCCAACGGCCTGCGCCAGACCGAGAACGGGACGGCCACCTCCTACGAGGAAGCGCTGGCCGTCGCGCACCAGCTGGGCTATCCCGTGCTCGTGCGCCCCTCGCACGTGCTCGGCGGGCGGGCCATGGAGATCGTCTACGACGACGCCACCCTGCGCCGGTACATCGAGGAGGCGGCCGAGGCGTCGCCCGAGAAGCCGATCCTGGTGGACAAGTTCCTGGAGGACGCCATCGAGGTCGACGTGGACGCCATCGCCGACGGCGAGCGCTGCGTGATCGGCGGCATCATGGAGCACATCGAAGAGTGCGGGATCCACTCCGGGGACTCGTGCTGCACGCTGCCCGCCTACACGCTCTCCGAGCGCGTGCTGGCGGAAATGCGCGAGAGCACGCGCCGCCTCGCAAGGGCCCTGGACGTGCGGGGCCTGATGAACGTCCAGTACGCCGTCAAGGACGACGTGGTGTTCCTGATCGAGGTGAACCCCCGGGCCAGCCGGACCATTCCCTTCGTGAGCAAGGCCACCGGGGTCCCCCTGGCGCGCTACGGGGCCCGGGTGATGGCCGGGGAGTCGCTGGATGCCCTGGGCGTGCCCGACGAGGTGATCCCGCCCTACTACTCGGTCAAGGAACCCGTGTTCCCCTTCAACCGCTTCCCGGGGACGGACATCATCCTAGGGCCCGAGATGCGCAGCACCGGCGAGGTGATGGGAGTGGACCCCGACCTGAGCCTGGCTTTCGCCAAAGCCAAGCTCGGGGCCTTCCAGCGCTTGCCCCGGGAGGGCAGCATCTTCGTTTCCGTGAAGGACGCGGACAAGCGCGGCGTCATCGAGATCGCCCGGCGCCTTAGCGGGCTGGGGTACCGGATCGTGGCGACTTCGGGGACCCACCGGATCCTCATCCGCTCGGGCGTGGCCAGCGAGATGGTCTACAAGATCGCGGACGGCGCCCGGCCCAACGTGCTGGACATCGTCAAGAACCGGAAGATCCACCTGGTGATCAACACGCCTTCGGGTCGCGGCGCCCGCACGGACGAGGGCCGGATCCGCGGCGCCGCCGCGGTGCTCAACATCCCCTGCATCACGACGATGTCCGGTGCGCGGGCCCTCGTGCGGGCGCTGGAGGCCTACAAGCGCGGCGAACTCGACGTGATGGCGCTGCAGGACTACCAGGCGCAGGTGCGGACCTGACCCACCGCAACCGTTCCGCCTCTTCCGCCTTGCGCGCCGCCTCCGACGCGGCCCGGCCCTCGCGACCTCGGGATCCGGAGCAAGGGGCAAGGCGTCCTGCTCAGCAGCAAGCACCATCGAAGGGCGCGGAACGTCCCTGGCGCCGGGGAGATCCGGGCGCCCGTGCGCAGCACCCGCTTTGCCACGAGGGCGGGCGCGGAGGGCACGCACGAGTGCAGACTCCGCGCGGTAGCGCGGAGCCGAACTCCAAGGTCCCTGTCCTTCTCCCCACCCCTCGAATGATGCACCGGAGCCTGGCTCCGTACGGGCAATCGAGCGGTGGGCCACGCCCCTGGCGCCGGGGGGCCTACTGGCCGGCCGAGAGCGGCTGGCGGAACCCCACCCGGATCACGGGCTTGTTGATCCGGTTGAAGGGCGGCTCGGAGTTCTCCTTGCCCTCCTCCAGCTTCCAGCGCATCTCGTAGACCCGATAGCGCCCCATGAGTTCGATCACCATCACGAGTTCGTTCAGCCGGTCGAGCGTCGTCGGGTCGTAGTGGAACTCGCGCGAACGCGTGCGGTAGCCCTTGGCCCGGTTCGGGTCGTCGCGGTCGGTGCTCGCGTAGGCCTGCTTGACCTGGGCCCGCAACGCGGCGTCGCGCATCCGGGCCTCCGAGATGCTCGCGCCGCTGTCGGCGTCGTCGCCGACGCTCTGCTTGTACCAGTTGACCATCTTCTCGATCTCGATGGCCAGGTCGCGGATGCGGCCCGGCTGCCCGCTGCTGCTGCGTTCGGCCAGGCCCTCGCCGGTCAGGAGGCGGTCGGTGGCGGCGTTGGCCGCGCGGTACTCGTCGAGTTCGCCGCTCTGGTGGATCGCCACCCCCACGATGACGGCGCACAGGATTCCGAAGACGACGCAGTAGTACTTGAGGTTGTCGCCCTTGCGCTCGAACCCATCGTCGGCGGAGGAGCGTGCGGAGGTCGGGTCGGCGGCCGCCATGGTCACTCTTCCTCGAATTCCAGCGTGAAGTCCTGCTTGATGTAGCCGTTGGGCAGGCGCTGCTGGGAGCCGCGCTTGACGATGTTGCGGGCGTCCTTGGCCCGCGACTCGAAGTACTTGCTGTTGCGCAGGAGGGTGAACACCTCGTCCAGGACGCTGGGGGTGTCGACGATCACCGTGAACTGCGCGCGGCGGTCGCTGATGGTCATGGAGTCGATCTGGAACCAGGTGCCGAGCTGCTCGCGGGGCTTCTGCGAGAGGGCATGGTAGATCTCGTACTGGCACTTCACCGCGCTGGGCAACTCGGGGATGTCGCTGCGGATGTTCAGGTCGGTCGTGAGTTCCCGGTAGTAGCGGGACATGCGGCTGCGGATCGCGTTGACCCGCGTGGCGTCGCGGGGCAGGCCCCGCTGGATCAGCGTCCGGGCCTGCTCCTCCGCCTGCCCCTTCTCGACCGCCTTGCGGCCGTTCAGGTAGGCCTTCTCCACCTGGAACATCATGGTGTCGACGGGGTAGGTGCGGCGGTTGAACTCGGCCTTCTCGGCCCGGAGTTGTTCGCGCAGGCCGTAGGTGTAGATGCCGACCACGAGGAAGAGCAGCGTCACCGTGGTCGCCAGGGTGGTGCGGATGACGTCGAAGAGGTTCTTGGGGGCGAAGTCCTCGCGCAGGAGTTCGATGCCGAGGGGGTTGCTGCCGAGCATGCGCAACGCGCAGCCGATGGCCGGCCCGATGGACACGCCGGCCAGCGCCGGATCCGGCCCGGGATCCTTGCAGGCGGTGCGGGCGCAGAAGTCGACGACCTCCGCGGGCAGCCCGAAACGTTCGGCAAGGGCGTCGGCGATGCCGGGGACGAGCGCCCCGCCGCCGGTGAGCAGGAGGCGGGTGGGCGGGTTCTCCGTGCTGACCGAGCCCAGCGAGAGGATGGACTCGCGGTGGAGCTTGCGGACGAACTCCGCGCTCTTGTCGACCACGAGCGCCGCCGCGTCGGCGCGCAGCGGGGGGGCGCCGGCGGTGCCGGCGGTGGCGAAGAGGTCGTCTTCCGCCCCGCCGGGGCGCCCGTCCGGCCCGAGGGTCCCGACGCCGACCAGGAACGAGCGGACCATCCGGGGCTTGCCCGCGGCCACCAGCATCAGCGTGGTCGAGCGGGACCCGATGTCCAGCACGATCGCGTCGGGAGACTCCTGCCAGGCTCCGAGCGCGTCCAGCGCCGTGAACAGCGCCGTCGAGTCCAGGTCGACCGACGCCGGCTCGATGCCCGCGCGACGCAGGATCCCGATCTGCTCGGCCAAGCGGGCCTTGGGGCTGGCGAAGATCGTGACCCGGCTTCCGTCGCGGGCGCTGCCGGTCTTGATCCAGTTGATGATCACCTCGTCGATGGAGGTGCTGTGCAGGTGTTCCTCGGCCTGGAAGCGGATGACCTTGCGGATCTGCTCGAGGTCCGTGAAGGGCACGGTGATCTCGCGGCTGCTGGTGGCGCCCGCGTCGAAGGTGGCGCAGACGTCTTCGGTCGGGAGCTTGAGGGTGAGGTGGCCCGCTGCTGCCCCAGGTGGGAAGGCAGAGCGTCTGGCGATTTCACAGGCGCTGCGTCCCTCCGA
>JAPKHB010000540.1 GCA_026647295.1 Planctomycetota bacterium
CTGGCGCCGCGTCGGGGATCTCGACCTGGCCGGCAGCGCGCTGCGGGAGGCGCTCGCCCATGCGCCGGGCGGCACGGGAGGGGGAGGGCGCCCGCCGGCGGAAGTGCTCTATGAGTCGTTCCGGCTCGCGGAGTGGGAGGCGCGCGCCCCGGCGCTGGTCCTGGCCGGGATCCTGCTCGAGGCGCTGCGCGCCCAACCCGCGCCGGCGGCCCGGTTGCGCGCGGAGGCGGAGCGGTTCCTGGATCTGGGGGACGCGCGCCTTGACGCGGCGCGGCAGACCGTTGACGCGCCCGAGGCGCGCGTGGACGACGCGCCGGCGCGGCGCGCCTACGACGCGGCCGCCGTGCGCCTGACCGCCCTGCTGCACGCGGGCCTGGCGCAGGCCCCGGAGGTGCTCGCGCGAGCCAGGGCGGAGGCGGAGGACCGGCGCTTCCGCCGCGCGCTCGCGCGCTACCGCAGCCTGCTCGCCTGGGCGCTGCCCGGGGCGGAGGCGGCGGCCCTGGAAGGCCCGGTCGGTCTGGCGGTGGTCGCCCGCCAGGCGGACCTCCTGATCGAGGCCGCACAGGTGGCCGCGCGGGTGGACGCGGGCCTGGCCCGAATGCTCTACGCACAGGGCCACGTGCGGCTCGGGCTCGAGTTGCTCGAGCGCGGCGCCCTCGGGGAGGCGCGGCGCAGGCTCGAACGGGTACTCGAGGACGATCCCGGGATGGCGGAGGCGGCCTACGCGCTCGCGCGTTGTCTGGCGCGCCTGGGCGACGCCACGGGGGCGGCGCACTGGCTCGTGCAGGCGGTTCACTTGCAGCCGGGGCTCGCGGGTCCGGCGCGGAGCGAGGCCGACTTCGCGGCGTTGCGCGAGCACGACGTGCGCGTGCGGGTGGCCCTGGGCGTAAGGGACTGACCGGGGTCCGGGAGCCGCGGCGGGGTCGGGCTTGAGACCTGGGAGCCTCGGATGCGCGCGAGG
>JAPKHB010000541.1 GCA_026647295.1 Planctomycetota bacterium
GGGCCGCGTCACGTCATAGCCGCGCGGGGTCAGGTTCAGCCGGAATTCCATGGTGTAGCCTGCATCCGGCACAGTATCGGAATTGGTAATGCCTGCCACCGAGGTCACGGCATCCCAAATCTCCAAATTCTCCGGCGTGCGCGGGCCGCCGGCTGCGCCGAAAAAGCTCGGCAGTGCGCCGATGTTTCCCGTTGCCGGATCTGCCCACGGTTCCGTCACCCAGCCGTAGAAATATTCAAACGGCGGCGCCGGACGATCAGGAGATTCCTTGCGGCGAAGGTTCATCAACACGCCATCAAAGCGGTTGAACAAGCCGCCGCCCACGGAGCTGTCCTTCACCGCCAGCCCCAAATACAATTGATTGCCCACCACCAGGAATTTCAGGGTCGCATCCAGCGGGTCGGTGGGTACGGCCCCGCCTTCATTGCGCCAGCCACTGCCGGGATCGCCGGCGTTTTGGCCGTATTTGATCAAAACGCTCTCCGCGTTATTCCACGCCGGCTCATCCAATTTGCCGTCCAGCGTGATCGAGCCCTCGACCACCCGGCGCGCCCAGATTGCGTCAGTGCGCGCAGTTTGGCCGAAGGCGGCAAACGCAAACGCCAGCAAGAAGCCGGCGGCCAGCACGTTGGAAAATCTTGTTCTCATGGAATTCCCTTCGCAGGTTGAGAGTGAATAGTCCGCGCTGAACTGTTTAACCGACCGTTTCAATCATGCCATGCCGTTCACCTCCTTGATTCATTGTTCTTTGTATCTGCTCATGGTTGGAATGTTTCGGGCACCCGCACGACTCCCGCAGCACCAGCCGCGTGGGCACGGCGGCGTGCTGCTTTTGTTGGCGGTTCTTCTTCTGCAAGACTTGAAACAACCGGCGGATCGCCTGCGCGCCCAGTTCGCTGATCGGGACATGCACGGAGGTCAGGGCGGGCGACAGAT
>JAPKHB010000542.1 GCA_026647295.1 Planctomycetota bacterium
ATGGATGAAGTCATCTTCGAAGAGTTCAAGGGCACCGGCAACATGGAACTGCAACTGGACCGGCGCCTGGCCGACCGGCGGATCTTCCCGGCCATTGACATCAACAAATCTGGAACGCGCAAGGAAGAGCTGCTGCTGAGTGATTTTGAGCTCAACCGCGTCTACATTTTGCGAAAATTTCTCAGCGAATTGTCGTCGGTGGAAGCGATGGAATTTCTGCTCGAGCGCATGAAGGGCACGAAATCGAACGAAGAATTCCTGCAGAAGATGAATTCCTGAGCAGTCTGCTGGGGCTCAGCTTCCCGCCGCAGCAGCGCGCCGGCAGGCCAGTCCTCACGATGTCATGGCATTCGCGACACCAGCCTTCAGGCCGTGTATTCTACTTCATCCTGCCAAAACAGTGCTTGCCCAGCGACCCTGCTGGCCGCAAGACCGAAATCCAAATTCTTCGCAGTTCGGCAGGTCCGCGCGAAGCTCTCTGGGGCGTTCAAATCGGTGGAAATTTAGATTGACTGCCAGGCATGGATTATTTATATTGGCGGCGTTTTGTTCGAATTGGGTCGAGGGTGTAGCTCAGCCGGTAGAGCAGCGGCCTTTTAAGCCGTTGGCCGAGAGTTCGATTCTCTCCACCCTCACTTCTCGATTCGATCATCGTTGTGATGTCTCGCGCCCATAGCTCAACTGGCAGAGCAGCGGACTCTTAATCCGGAGGTTCTAGGTTCGATTCCTAGTGGGCGCACTGCTGGTTCTCAGGGGAAACAACAAGTCCGACGCGCCTCCACCCGCGAGGCGCGCGCTCGCCCGCCTGGCTGTGAAGTGAAAGGCATTGCTTGATGGAGGGAGAAACATCTCATGCCGACAAAACCTCGCAAGCGTCCTCAAAAAGACAGTCCGGTTCTCAAAAAACTGAAC
>JAPKHB010000543.1 GCA_026647295.1 Planctomycetota bacterium
AGCTCGTTTGGTTTCAGCGGCACCAATGCGCACGTGATTTTGCAGGAGTGGGCGGCGGTGAGATCGGGAGAGGGAGAGGCTGGGGGAGTGAGCGTTGCGTCGCCGGAAACTTCTGCGGTGGCGGATGATTCGCACCTGTTGACCATTTCGGCAAAGAACGAGAGCGCGCTGCGGCAATTGGCACGGCGGTATGAAGTCTTTTTGAAGCGGCACCGCGAGCTGAGCCTGCCGGACCTGTGTCAGGCGGCGGTCAGGACCCGCACGCCTTTCGAGTATCGTGCCGCCATGGTCGCCGGCAATCACGAACAAATGCAATCGCAGTTGGCGATCCTGGCGGACGGCAAGTCCGCACCGTACGGGCTCACCGGCCGCGCCCAGGAGGCACCCAGGCTTGCCTTCTTGTTTACCGGCCAGGGTTCACAATACCCCGGCATGGGGCGCGAGCTTTACGAAACGCAGCCGGTGTTTCGCGCGGCGCTGGAGAAATGTGATGAACTGCTGCGGCCGTATTTGGAACAGCCGCTGCTCTCGGTTCTGTTCAGTGATCAGTCCTCACTGCCTACTGACGACCGATCACTGATTACTGATCACTGGCTCCATCAAACCGCCTACACCCAGCCGGCGCTGTTTGCGCTGGAATACGCGCTGGCCGAGTTGTGGAAATCCTGGGGCATCACTTACATTCTCGACATGCAGGACGGGCTGCCCGCTCGCGGTCGATTCCACATCGGGCGCCAACACCCAACGCAGGTTGCGCATGTCGCGCAGATACCACCCCAGCGCCGGGTCGGGTCGCCCGCCCAGTTGCGCCGAACGCTGCGCCAATACGGTCAGTTGGGTGGCGTCGCCTGTGCGTTGGGCGCTCAGCAGTTGGATGTCCGCCGCCAGCCGGCGTACGTCGGCGT
>JAPKHB010000544.1 GCA_026647295.1 Planctomycetota bacterium
TTGTGATAATTTTCTCCGCGCACCGGCGCGCCTGCCAGGCGCCGCAGCATCGCCAATTGGCCGACGTGCGTGAGCGCATCGGCAATCGGCCCTTGGAAGATCTTCTCAGCGGGCCGCCCCAAAGCCGCAGCAGAGGCGAAATAATCGTCGAGCTTTTTCAGAGCCTGAAAGAAGCGTTCAATTTCCTGCTCCCACGGCAAGGGCGGGGAGTCACTCCATCTTTGTCTGCCTTCGGCAAGCGAGAGTGCCCAATCGAGCAAGTCGCCAATGTGCGCCAGAATCTGCGCGGGTGTGCGCGTCGTTTCGCCGGCGCGAAAGGCGGCAAACCCTGCGGGCGCGTCGCGCAACGTTTTGCCACCGCGATAGGCCAGCGTGGCAACGGTGTGGCGCAGCATCTCACGTTTCGGATCAGTCGGGGTACTCATGGTTTCCTCCCAGGAGAAAGCAGCGCGCGCCGCACGCGATCACCCAGCGTCGCCAGGCGCGCAACCGGTTCGTTACTGAACACCAAGCGCACGAATTGATCGCCGTTCACCCGGCCCCAATCGCGCATCGGCGTCGCGGCAATCCGTCCCTTCTCCAACAACAACTGTGCGGCGGTGAATGAATCATAACCCAGTGCTCTCACGTTCAGAAGCTGCGACCAGCCGCCGGCAGCCGGGATCATCGCAAAATCGCGGAGCTGTTCACTCACCATATCGCGCCGGCGTTGCCACTCCTGCACGCACGCCTGCAAATCCTCCGGCGGTGTCTGCAGCGCCGCCAGCGCGCCGGCTTGGGCAATGCCGGTGGCGGTGACCACGTTGTAGATGTGTACGCGCGCCACGTCATTCATGATCGCCACTGGACCCGCAACCCAGCCCAGGCGCCAGCCAATCATGCGAAATTCTTTCGATACCGA
>JAPKHB010000545.1 GCA_026647295.1 Planctomycetota bacterium
GGGCCACGGCGCCCTGGGTAGGCTGACGCCCCGATGCACACCGCCCCGCCCCGCATCCTGGTGGTCGAAGACGAGCCTTCTTCTCGATCGAGCCGAACATGTGCTCGAACAGGAAGCAGATGTCGCGCACCACGTTGTGCCCGACGGCGTCCGAGCGGCGGTAGAGCGCCGGCAGGTGCTGCATGTAGCCGCGGCGCGCGACCCAGACGACGACCTCGGTGGTCTCGTAGACCATCTGTCCGCGCGCCGGACGCTGATCGACGACGGTGTCGGGCTCCTCGTAGCCCTCGCGGAAGAGGACGACGATCCTGGCGAGGCCGGCGTCCTCGAGCAGGATGCGCGCCTTCTCGAGCGGCTGCCCGATGGTCTCGGGGACGCGGACGACCTTGCGGTTCACGAGCTCGGCGACCATGGGTTAGCGGATGTCGTCGCGGACCTTCTCCGCGATGTGCACGTTGATGAGGAAGGGAAGCTCGTCGTCGTCGACGCGGACGTGCTCGACCGTGACGTCGCGCAGCTCGTCGCGCATGTCGAGCTGATCGACGCCGTCGACGCCGGGGATCTCCTCGATGTGGTGGACGAGGTCGCTCTTCAGGACCGGGCGGCCGAACTCCCAGCCGCGGCCGTCCTTGCCGCCGACCAGCGGGTGCAGGAAGCGGCGGAGCTTGTGCTCGATCTCGCGGCGCAGGCGATCGGACGTGCCGATCGAGCGGCGCAGGAGCGTGACCTTGAGCGACAGGTCCTTGTAGCGGGGCTTGACCACGTTCACGACCGTCGATACACCCAGGACATCGGCGCCGAGCTTGACGAACTCATCGTAGGCGTCGGAAAGGCCGAGGATCTCGGTAGGACACACATACGTGAAGTCGAGGGGATAGAAGAACAGCACCAGCCATTTAC
>JAPKHB010000546.1 GCA_026647295.1 Planctomycetota bacterium
CTACTGGTTGTGGCATCGCACCAACTGGCACGAAGTGTGGCTGTGGATCATTCGCTATGGCACATGGGAATACCGCTGGGGTCAGGGCAAGAGTGTGGATGAACAGAAAGCGCAGGTGCGCAACCCCAAAGCCGGCGATCGGGTGCGCGCTGTAATCCGCAACCGCCCCGCCGCGGTGTATTTCGATTACTTCGTCAACGACAGCCTCGATGCCACCTGCTCGGATTCCACCAAGGAGTTTGCCGGCAACGAGCGCTGGTATGCCGGCGTGTTCATTCACGGCGAGCAACTCAACAACGCCGTAGATGATTTCACCATCTCCTGGCTGCAACCGGACAAGATTGCGCCGGCCGCCGTGACGGATTTGCGCGGAGTGGACAGCAGCTCCTCCGCGCTCACGCTCGAGTGGCGGGCGCCGGGCGACAACAACTGGGAGGGCCAGGCTGAACGCTACGAAATTCGCTACTCCACCGCGCCCATTACCAATGTGAATTTTACCGCCGCGCAATTGTTGCCCACGCCGCCCGTGCCCAAACGCGGCGGCGAGCTGCAGCGCGTGCGCCTCGAGGGTTTGCAGACTTATCAAACCTACTATGTCGCGCTGCGTGCTTTCGATGAAACCGGCCTCGCCGGCGGCCTCTCCAACGTGGTCAGACTGCGCACGCGCGGGGACGGCATTGCCCGGCAACTGGCGCTTGCCGGCGACTGCAACCAGAGCGGTGAAGTCGGACAGACGCTGCCGCTGCCGATCGCGGCGCTGGTGACCGATCGCTTTGGCGCGCCCGTCACCGGCTTCGCGGTGCAGTTCGCAGTAATCGCCGGCAACGGCAATCTGCAGGGTGAGGCCAGCCGCACGATTTTGACCGACGGCCACGGCCATGCCCGCACCACTTGGAT
>JAPKHB010000547.1 GCA_026647295.1 Planctomycetota bacterium
CAGGCTGCGTTCCAGCAGATCGTGGAGAATCTGATCGCGCAAGTGGCAGCGCAGAGCTCGCACGCCGGCGCCGGCAATGAACTGTTGGGAAAAGTGTTCAAGCTTTCCTGAATGCTGAGGAGGAAGCAGGCAAGCGCGCGGTGCGTCGCACGACCGAGTGGCAGTTGCTGCGGCCAGCCTTGGCAAAGCCCCCCGCGATACGGTTTACGCAGTAGCAGGCAGGGGGCGTAATACCACATAGCCAGCGGGAAATGCCCAGTGCGGAGGGAGTTTTGTCATCGCAGCAATAGTTACGGGATATGCAGCGCGAGAGGAGTTCTATGGCCAGCAACGATAGCCCCGCCGCAGGTCATGCGCAAAGTCAAAATCGCTCGGAGAAGCAGCCAAATCCGGAGAAGGTCCAGCCATCTCCCGCAGAGCTTTGGATTCGGTTTTGGGGGGTGCGAGGCAGCTATCCGGTGCCCGGCCCGCACACCGTCCGTTACGGCGGCAATACCGCCTGCGTCGAAGTCCGCAACGCCTACCATCGCATCATTCTCGATGCCGGCACCGGCCTGATCGCTCTCGGCGATCTGCTCATGTCCGAATATCAAGCCGGCCGGGCCGCGGACCCGGGCCAGCCGCAGGAACCGTTCACCATCACGATTCTGCTGAGCCACACCCATCATGATCATATTCAAGCCCTGCCGTTCTTCCTGCCGGCTTATTCCAGCCAAACCCGGCTTTATGTTTATGGCCCGCAGTTGCTGGGCGTCGATTTGCGCGACAGCATCTCCCTGACCATGACGGCGCGCTATTGCCCCGTGCGCGGGAAGGCGAGGTACAGGAAGTTATCCAAAGACTTCAACAAGCCCTCAACAAGCATCCCTCTTGCGAACTCATCCAA
>JAPKHB010000548.1 GCA_026647295.1 Planctomycetota bacterium
GGATGCTGCAGCTTGGCCAGCCCGAAGTCCATCACCTTCACCGTGCCGAGGCGATTGACCATGATGTTGTTGGGTTTCAAGTCGCGGTGAATGACGCCGGCGCGGTGGGCGTGCTCGAGGGCGTGCAGGATTTGGTGGAAAAGAGGCAGCGCTTCGGCATGCGGAAGCGGGCCGCGGCTGCGGAGTATTTGCGCCAGCGTGTCGCCGTCAACGAATTCCATCACCAGCAGCAGCCCCAACTCGGTTTCCCGCAGCGCATGCACGTTGACGATGAAGGGATCTTGCAGCTTGCCGAGCGCGCGCGCTTCCGCGCGAAACCGTTTCAAGAAACTCTCGTCACGCGACAGCCCGAGGTCCATCATTTTGAGCGCCACGATTTTGTCGAGTTGCAGGTCGAGGGCCTGGTAAACGACGCCCATGCCGCCTTTGCCGAGCAGCGCCAGGATGCGGTAGTTGTCAATCGTCTTGCCGATGAGCCTTGCTTCCATCAGTCGACGCGTGTCGTTATGAGGTCACAACTGCCGGCAGCGCTTTTTCCTTGCAGACTGGCCGCGCCGGCGGTCTCATTTCAACCGGCTCCGGCCAACGCCCGAGGATTGGGTAGCGTCTGATTGCCTTCACCGGCAGCCCAGCAGGAGCACGTCCCCGCCCGGCCTGCGCGGCGATTGGTGTGGAGTCTAACACCTTCCTGGAAGACGAATTTTTCACGCCAGCGCGGCTGCGCAGCACTGCGACATGCCCATCACAACAATGCCGTGCCTGAAGATGGCGAGGAACGATCAGCTCAGAATGTGAACGGTTACACCTTGCAGCTCATTCCGCCCCAGCGAAAAGAAGCCGCTGAGCGATGGAATCGAAAGCGGAAGCAACAGCCCGTGC
>JAPKHB010000549.1 GCA_026647295.1 Planctomycetota bacterium
ACCCAGGTCCGGCTGCTTGACGATCAGCAGGACCGGGACCAGGGTGAGGGCGAAGTCTGTTTTTCATTCCGGCGGTGATTCCGGCTTTTGGGGTCACCGCCTTCAATCTTTGCGACGGGAGGAGTTCCATGTCATCATCCTGCTGGCTGCAACGCTGGCCGCTCATTTTATTGTTGCTTTTCGGCCCGGTGGGACTATTCTCACAGCCGGCCCCTGTGTTAAGCGAGGGTTTTCCGATTCTGCTCGAATCAGGAAAATACACCTCGCCTCGTGCCGGCCCGAACCTGGCGGATCTCAACCGTGATGGCAAGTTGGAGATTCTGGTGTCGAGCGGCCGCAGGGTCTACGCGTTTCGAAGCGACGGCAGTCTTCTGCCCGACTGGCCGCAAACCACAACGAATGAAATCAGGCAACCTGCGGCGGTCGGCGATTTGGATAATGATGGCAACTTGGATGTTGTGACGGTTGACTATTCGTATGACGTTGATTCTGCGCACACCCATGAAAGTTTCCTGTATGCCTGGTCTCATGACGGCAATCTTCTTCCCAATTTCCCGCTGGCACTGCGGGATGGTTTCGACCCACTCACGCTCTATGATCTGGACAACGATGGCGATCTGGAAATCGTTGGCAACTTTAATACCAGGGTCTATGTCTTTCATCATGACGGCACCGTCGCCAACGGCTGGCCGCGAGACATTGCGCCATTTTACCCAATTGCAAAGGCGTCGATTGGGGACATTGATGCCGATGGCCAACCCGAGATTGTCATGCCGGGGCAATATGCGGCGGATCGCTTCGAGGATTACCTCGGCCGATTGTATGTTTGGCGGCCCTGTAGTAATTGGCGGGATAGGCCTGCTTGTGCTCG
>JAPKHB010000055.1 GCA_026647295.1 Planctomycetota bacterium
CGGGCGCAGGCCCGGGTGGCCCCCCCCAGGGCGAGGCCCGTGGACCCTGGGGCCTTGGCCCGCCGCCTTGGGCCGGCGGAGGGGGTCCGGATCGGGCCGGCCCAGGCGCCGGTCCGCACGGCGAGGGTCCGCACGGCGCCGGTCCGCACGAGGATGGCCCGCAGGGCCCCCGTGCCCCTGGCCACGGTCCCCGTGCGCCTCACGGCCCTGGCCCTCGCGGACCGCACGGCGGCGGCGAGGGGCCTCCGCCCGCCCCTCCCGGTCCGCCCCCGCCGCCCCCCGCGCCTCCGGCACCCCCGGGCCCAGCGGGCCCGCCGGCCCCCGGAACCCCCGCGCCAGACGCCGAGTAGTCGGCGCGGCGCCTTGCCGCATCCCCCCCGCCCTCCCGGAGTGCCGGGGGGCTTGCAATGGCCCGGGGGCTCTCGCGGATCTTCCAGGGCCCTTGACGGCCGAAGTACCGAACCCCCAGTGCCAGCGGTGGCGCGGGCGGGGCCAGCCATCCGGTCGGACGGGCCTACCTGCCGCTGGCGTCTGCGGACGCGCCCGGCCCCGCGGCTGGCGCTTGGTCGCTGCGGACCAGCCGCCCGTTCTGAATGACGTAGTCGCACGCCGCCGGTTTCGCAGCCGCTCGATGATCGTCCGGTCCGTGCCCCCGTACCGCAGGTCACTGACGCAGCACACCTGGATGGCCCGGCACGCCCGCTCGACCTCCTCCGGCGTCTCCGGCTGGCGAACGAAGTAGGTCGTGTGGTTGGCGTCGCAAAGCGGAGCGAGCAGTTCGGGAGCCTCGGCCTCGGGTGCTTCGCACGCCAGACACTGGCCGGTCGTGTAGAACGGACCGGGCATGTTCAGCGGGCATCGCTGCACACGATACTGTCCTCCGGCCGCCTCCGGCACCGGCTCTTGCGATGGTCTGCGTCGCTCCCTACGGAACCAGCCGAACACCATCCGGCCTCCCTCGGGTTGCTAGACCGCCCGCCGTGAGGTCTCGGAACCCGCCGTTCCACGAAGCAGGCCGCCCACGCTGACGTCCTCGTCTACATCGGGCCAGTGGATGCCCTGACCATCACCCAGGAGACGCCAATTCCGGCGCTGGTCCGGGCTCGCATGCAGCAGCCGAGGAAACCACGCCAGGGGGACGATCAAGCGCCGGCCGTCAGCGAGGTCGACCGTCAGATTGTCGTCATCACTGACAACGTCCACCGCTCGGGGGTCGACGCTAGGACCGGAAGAATCCATGCCATGCCTCCAAGAACTCGTCTCGGTACTCGACCACGAGCCGTTCCAGGCGTCGCAGTTCGTGTCCGCGGAGCCGGCTCGACGACGCCAAGCCTACCGGCTCCAGCCAGAACTTCGCGACGCCGCCGGCCCGCTCCACGTGAATGTGGGGCGCCTCCGCACCTTCGTTGCTGTAGAAGAAGAACCTCGCCGAGCCGATGCGCCGAACTGTCGGCATCTGGTTCGACCTTCCTTGGCGATCCGGTGTTCATTGGCGCAGCGCCCCCGTCGGCCGGGCGTTCGTTCCGCAGGCCGGGAGGAATAGGCGAAGGGGGGCGGAACGGCCGGTCCAGGCATGTCGGGCGCCTGAACCAAGCGCGGCTCGTAGCGGGCGCGTGCCCGTTGCCGTCGCGTCGTGGGGCGCGTCCAAGGGGCGTGCCCGATGAGGCCAACGAGGATCGAGCATGGGCGCCAGGGTATCAGCCCTGGGCCCCGCGCGGGTGGGGGCTGGCGCGGGGGCCGTACCGCGCTCCCTACGTTTGGCGCCCCGGGTAGCCTGGGCCGGGTGCCCGGCCCGGTCGATTCGCTTGCTGTTCGGCGGCCCTCGCCCCTGCTCGCGCTCTTGGGGGTGTTGCTCCCGGCCTGCGTGGGGGCGGCGGCGCCGGTCGGGCCCGATGGCCTGCCGGCGCGCGCCCATGTCGCCGTGGTGGGTCGGCCGCAGGCCCGGCCGCTTTCCTGCGAGAGCCGCTCGGCGTGCGACCTCCTGGGCTGGGCCGGGCGCCCGATGGAGGAGGAGCGTTTCCGGGCGGGCCTCCCGCCCGCCGACAACCCCGACCTGGGCTTCGTCGGCGACGTGGACGGGCCGGGGGAGCGCCTCCCGCCCGAGGGGTACGGCGTACACGAAGGGCCCATCGCCCGGCGCCTGGCCGAGGTGGGACTGGCCTGCCGGGCGCGGCGGGGCCTTTCGACCCCGGAGCTGCGGGCCGAGGTGGCCGCCGGCCGGCCGGTCATCGTGTGGGCCACGGCGCAACTGGACGCCCCCCGGCCCGCCCGGCTCGTCGACTCCTTGGGCCGCCCTTTCGAGGCCGTGCGCGGGGAGCACACCTACCTGGTGGTCGGCTACGCCCCCGGCGAGGTCGTGCTGCTCGATCCGACGCATGGCCGGGAGAAGCGGGTCCCGACCGCGCGCTTCGAGCGCTCCTGGGCCGTGCTCGGTCGCCGCGCCGTGACGGTGGGCGCCCCGCCCGCGGCCAGCCCGAGCCCCTGATGTTCCTGCGCGCCCCGGACCCGGCCCTGTTCTGGCGCGCGCCCGCTCCGGCGACAGCGGCGTTGCGCCTGCGCTTCCTGGGGACGGCCTGCTTCGAGATCCGCTACCAAGGCCACGTGCTGGTGCTGGACCCCTTCGTGACGCGGCCGGGCATCTGGCGCACGCTCCTCACACGGCTGCGCAGCGACGAGGCGCTCCTGACCCGGCACCTGCCCGAGGCCCACGACGTGCTGGTCGGCCACGCGCACTACGACCACATCCTGGACGCCCCGGCGCTGTGCCGGCGGACCGGGGCCCGGCTGATCGGCTCGCCCGACGTCATCCGCGTCGGGCGCGCCGCGGGCCTGGCGGCCGGGCAACTGTGCGCCACGAGCGGCGGCGAGGCCCTTGCGGCGGGTCCCTTCACTGTGCGTGGGCTGCCCTCCCGCCACGGGCGGGCCGTGTTCGGGCGCGTCCCGCTACCCGGCCCGATCCCGGCGGACCTCGCCTGGCCGGCGCGCTTTTACCACCTGCGCCACGGCCAGGTGCTCAACTGGTACCTGGAGTGCCCCGCCGGGCGCGTCGTGCACGTGGACTCGGCCGAGTGGGTCGCGGAGTCGCTGGCGGGTCTCGAGGCCGAGGTGCTGTGCCTGTGTGCGATCGGCTGGACGCGCCGGCCCGAGTACGTGGAGGGGATCGTGCGCCACCTCAAGCCGCGTTTCGTTCTGCCCTGCCACTGGGACGCGTTCACCCGGCCGCTGGCGGCGTCCCCGCGCGTCCTGCCCGGGTGCCGCCTCTCGGAGTTCGTGGCCGCCATCGCCGCCCTGGGTGCCACCCCCGTAACGCTGCCGCTCCTCGGGGAATTCGGCCTGTGAACGCCTGGCGCGCGCGAGTCGAGGTCCGCCCGCAACCCCGCGAAGCGGTCGACGGCGAGCCGCCTGGCTCGGCGGTGTGGCTCTAGGAACGCTTCTTGCCGCGCGCCGTGGCCCGCGGCGCCGGCTTTGCGGCATCCCTCGGGTCCCCGAGTCTGGCGTTGAGGTCGGCGGCCTCCCGTGCGAGCTGGCGGGCGACGGTCACCTTCACCGAGTCGCCCTCGCGGAGCACCAACGTGGCCATCTCGTACCGGCCGCTGGGCTTTAGACGCGACTCGACCCCGAGGAGTCGTTGCCCTCGCCAGAACCCGAACAGGACCCGCTCTGCTTCAGCACGGATCAGGAGGACGGGCCCGCGATGCACGTAGACGAGATGGCCCCACTTCACGACCTCGTCCAGGCGTGGGTCGGATCGCACCGCCTTGCGTAGGCGCTCCACGCACCCGCGCTGCCAACCGTCGAGCGAGGCGACGTAGTCGTCGGGACTCGCGTACCGGGCTCCCTTCATCTCGATCCTCCCTGCCGGGCGCCGTCGGTGCCGGCCGCCGGCCCGACGCCTCGTGCGCGGCCAGCCGCCCGCGGCGCCCGCCGCGGCCTCGGCCGGTCGCCCCACCTCCTCACGCTACCAGGCCCTCCGGGTGACGGAAACGAGCCGCGCTCGGTACGTTGGGCTCGGTACGTTCCCTCACTCGGCGCGGATCCTGCGTCCACACTCCTGGCAGAACCTGGAGTCGTCCTCGTTCCGTTTGCCGCAGGATGGGCACTTGATCATGACGACCTTCTCGACCCGCGATCCAAGGCCGACGTTCGCCTCCTCCAGAGCATCCCGGACCATTCCCCCCGCCATGCGGCTGTAGGGCTCGAGCTCTCGCCTCGCCTTCGCGGGGTCCAGGACCACCCCCGCACCGGCCAGGCCTCGGGTTCCGATGCTGCGCAGCAGGTTGCCCACCATGGCCAGGGCCACGCCGCCGAAGACTCGAATCTGAAGACTCGCGATGTCCACAGGGGGTGCGCTGGCGCTCAAAACTCCCCAGCCGGCCAGGGCAAAGCCCAGGACGATCAGCACAGTGCCGAGGTAGAAAGCAGCCTTGCGCCCCGCGGAAATGTGTCTGGCCATCTTGCCCATCCTACCGGTACCGAGCGCGGCTCGTAACCGTCAGGGTTGCGGGCTTGCGGGTCCGCCGCGGGCTTCTGGCCGCCCGGCGGCATGCCCCCGCGGCCACCTCGCGGCCTCGCCGCGGCCCGGCCCGGTGGCGCGCCCCGCGGGGGGCCTCGCTGCCGGATCCGGCCTTCCAGGAGACGGAAACGAGCCGCGCTCGGTACGTTGGGCTCGGTACGTTCCGGCGCGGCATCCATCCCCGCCCACCGCTTCCCGCTCATCGGCCATCCCGCAAGCCCGCAACAAGCCCGCAAGCGGAGAACTCCGGGGGGCTGCGGGGGGCAGAGCCGCCCGGCCCCTGCGCGACCCGCTTCACCCCCGAGTTCGGCGGAGGCCCAGATTTCCCTTGATGGACCCCGGGTCGCGGCCGATACTTCCGCCCATGGGGCGCACGCTCCCCCTGACGGCCCTACTCGCCTGGACGATGCTCCAGGTGCCGTTGTTTGTCTGCATAAGTCCCTGCGGTACCTCCGTTGACGCCCTGTTCCTCCTCGGGGGGCACTCCTGTCATCGGACGGACTCTGAGGCCCACCAGAGGTGTTGCGGCCACCGGGAGTCCGAGCCCGACTCGAGCGGAACGAGCAGGGGTGAGGATGGCACCGACGGCGACGAGCCCGCGGGGCACCACTTCGTCATGCGCTTCGAGAGCCCGGGGGCCATCGCCCAGACCGCACTCCCGTCGCATGACGACGTTGGCCTCTTCGCCGCCTGGGCACCCAGGGAATCGAGTCTGCGACGCAACCTTGGTGCCCGGAACGAGCAGGGGTGTGACCACGGCCCGCCAATGGAGTCGGGCCCCGTCCTGCGCGGCGATCGACTGCAGCTCTAGACCGGCACGGCTACGCCTCGTGCGGCTCCCGCGCCCAAGCGCGGGGCTGCCGCTGGCTCGATCCGTGGCCCCGTCGTTGGAACTGCATGCGTCACCGCGTATTCCCCTTGCTGGCTGCATGCCTCGCAGCGGTAGGCTGCCGGCCGCCCTCTGTCGAGGTCCCGCGGCTTGTCCCCGACACGATCGCCTGGCACGCCCGAAGCCCGCTGGAGGAGAGCGCGCGGCGCTACGCTGCGGCTCTCAACAGGTTGAACTCCAGCTCGCGTGGCGACTTCGATGCCGCCGACGGATTGACGCTCGAAGAGGCGGAGTCCGTGGCGTTGATCTTCAATCCCGACCTACGCGTGGCGCGTCTCGAAGCACGTGTTCCCCTGGTCGGCGCAAGCCAGTCCGGCGTACCGGACGATCCCCGGCTCCAGTTCGACGCGTTGCGCGTCCTACAGAGCGTCTCCTCGCCGTGGGTACTCGCGACCGGGATCGGATTCACGATACCACTCTCCGGCCGACTTGCCGCCGAGCGTGTCCGGGCCTTCGCAGAAGCCGATGCGGCGCTGCGGGCCGCGCTCGTCAGCGAGTGGTCGCTCGTCGTGCGGCTGCGTGAGGCGTGGATCGAGTGGAGCGCAACGGAGCATCGGATCGCACTTCTGGAAGCCTACCTCTCCCAGCTGGATGAGATCCTGCTGGCCGCCAGGGCTCAGCGCGCGGCAGGCCAGATCGACGCGACCGAGTTGAGGGTCCTCGATCTCGAGCAGGTCTCGCGGGCGGGTGAGTTGGTCGTACTGCGGGCGCAACAGGTTCGTAGGGTCCTCGACCTTAAAGCGCTGATGGGGCTTTCCCCGAGCGCCGAGGTGGAACTCGTACCCGGGTTCCCGGAAGATCCAGCCGACGTGGCGTGGGAAAGCGAGACGGCCCGGTTGACGAGCGCCAATCTCGAGCTTGCGCTCGCGCAGGCAGAGTATGTGGCAGCCGAAAGGGCGCTCAGGCACGAAGTCAGCCAGCGCTTCCCGGACATCGAGGTGGGGCCGCTCTTCGAGAGCGAGGAGGGCATCGAGAAGTTGGGCGCGGGCGTGGGAATCCCGCTGCCGTTGTGGAACCGCAACCGGCGTGCCATCGCGGAGGCCTGTGCTCGCCGAGCTGCCGCTCGGGCTGCCTACCAGGCAAAGTACGAGACCCTCGCCTCCGCGCTTGCACGCGCACGGGCCGACCACGACGCGGCGACGACCCGTGGCGCTTGGCTCACGGATCGTGTGGCGCCTCTGGCCGACCAGCAACTGACCGACGTCCGCCGGTTGGGGGAACTGGGCGACCTGGAGGTGCTGATCCTCAAGGATGCCCTCTCGGCCGCGCTGGACGCCAAGCTTGAGATTCTCGACGCGCGCCGCGAACGGGCAACCGCATCGAACCGAAGACGCGCGCTCACGGAGCCCCTGTGGACGCCCATGGCAGCGGCGCACTCGGAACGGAAGTAGCCATGAACAGACTCGTAATCCTGTTGGCGGGAACGCTGCTCGTCGTCGGGCTGGCGGCCTGCGGCGGCGAGCCGGACGGAGAGCGGCCGGCGCCCTCGGAAGACCTGCCCCCGATCACGAACCGCATCGACGTGCCGCCAGCGGTCCGCAGGAACCTCGGGATCACGTTTGCGAAGGTAGAGCTGCGCACCGTCGCGCGAACGCGCCGCGTGCCCGGGCACTTCGAACTGCTGCCTGAAGCACGGCAGGCCTACCACGCGACGCTCGCAGGCCAGATCGAGCTCCGCGTGAGTCAGTACCAGCGCGTGGCTCCAGGAGACGTCCTGTTTCGGATCGACTCTCCTGCTTGGAGGGAGATGCAGCACACGCTTTCGGAGCGGGTGACGGCGATCCGAAGCGCCAAGGCCCGCCTGGATGCCCTGGCGCCCCGATCCCGGGCGGTGGCCGAACACGCCGGGCGGCTCGTCGAACAGCAAGGCGTCTGGGAGCAGCGGATGCGCGAGCTCGCAGCCTTGGGGGAAGCCGGCGCGGGGGTCCGCTCGGAACTCACCGGGGCGCGGGCCGAGCTGGCGACTGTAGCCACCGCCCTCGCCGAAGTGCGGGAGGAGGAGGCCGAGTTGGCCGCCGAGCGCGCCGAGCTCGAGTCCGAGGTCCGTGGCCACCGCGAGGCCACCCCCCTGCTCTTCGCCGAGGCGGTCGGCGAGCCGGTCGCCGTGGGGAACGGCGGTGCCGCCGCCGCTCACGACCTGGCGCTCGCGAGGGCCGCCGCACTCGTGGGGGTTCCCGTCTCGGAACTGCGTGCACCGGTGGGAGACGCGCAGGATGCGAAGCCCCTGTGGCGATCGCTCGACCGGATCGACGTGGTCGCCCGCGAGGGCGGCACGGTCGAGGCCCTGGAGGTGACGAACGGCGCATGGGTCGAGGTCGGCGAGGTGGTGCTGAGGACCCGGGAGCCGGGCCTCGTGCGGTTCCGGGCCTCCGGGCTGCAGGCGGATCTTGCCGCGCTGGCCGACGGCTTGCGGGCCGCCATCCTCCCACCGGGCGGCGGGGCTGCGGGCGGCGGCACGGCGTTGCCCGGAACCCTGACGATCGGTCTCGAGGCCGATCCCATGGCACGCAAGATCGACCTGGTGGTGACCCCGGATGCAGGCGCGCGACCCGGCTGGGCGCGAGCGGGCGTGTCGAGCGAGGCGGAGATCGTCCTTCGCGGGACCTCCGAGCCGGCGCTCGCCGTACCGCAAGCCTCGGTGATCCAGGACGGGCTCTCGATGATCGTGTTCCGCCGGGACCCGAAGGACCCCGACAAGGTCATTCGTCTGGAGGCCGACGTCGGGATCTCGGACGGTCGTTGGGTCGTCCTCGCGAGCGGCGTGATGGAGGGCGACGAGGTCGTCCACCACGGTGTCTACGAGCTGATGCTCGCAAGCGGGAGTGCGAAGCAGCAAGGCGGCCACTTCCATGCCGACGGCACTTGGCACGCAGGCTCGGACCACTAGGAGGAGAACGGCGTGCTGCAGCGGCTGATCCGCTTTTCTCTCGACAACTCCGTCCTGGTGTTGGTCTCCGCCGTGCTGGTTCTCGGCTTCGCCGTGCACCAGACCGCGAAGGCGCCGCTGGACGTGTTCCCGGAGCTGAACGCGCCCACGGTCGTGGTCCTGACGGAGGCCGCCGGCTACGCTGCCGACGAGGTCGAGCAGTACGTGACGTTCCCGATCGAGAGCAGCGTGAACGGACTCCCCGGCGTACGGCGCGTGCGCAGCAGCAGCGCCATCGGGCTGTCGCTCGTGTGGGTGGAGTTCGACTGGGGCGCCGACATCTACACCGCCCGGTACCTGGTCTCGGAGCGCCTCACCATTGCGGGAGAGAACCTGCCAAACGGGGTCGTCCCGCAGATCACGCCCGTGACGAGCATCACCGGGGAGATCATGCTGATCTCGCTCGGCTCGGAGGTGGACGCCAGCGGCGAGGCCGTCGTGGGTCCGCTCGACCTCCGTGCGTACGGCGAGTTCGAGCTGCGCAACCACCTGCTCTCGGTGCCGGGGGTCTCCCAGGTCGTGGCGCTCGGGGGGGATCTGCCCGAGTACCAGATCAACGTGGACCAGACTCGACTGCGGATGTTCGGACTGGCCCTCCAGGACGTCTTGGAGGCCGCACGGCGCACCCACAGCACGGCGGGGGCCGGGTACCTCCTGGACGTCGAAGGGCTCGAGATTCCGCTGCGCCAGACCGGCCGCGTGCGAGGTACGGGCGACATCGCGAACACCATCGTCCGGTACACAGACGGCGCGCCGGTTACGATCGGTCAGGTCGCAGACGTCGTGCTCGCAGGCGCGCTCAAGCGCGGTACGGGCTCGGAGGCGGGACACCCGGCGGTCGTGCTGAGCATCCAGAAGGCGCCGGGCACCAACACGCTCGAGCTGACGCGACAGATCGACCTCAAGCTCGACCAAGTCGAGGCTTCCATGCCGGCGGGCATGGTGCTCAATCGGCACGTCATGCGCCAGTCCGACTTCATCAATCGCAGCCTCGACAAGGTCACCGAGGTGTGTCGCGACGCAGCCATCATCGTGGCCGTGATCCTCGCGCTGTTCCTGATGAACGTACGTGCGACGGTGATCACGCTCGTCACGATCCCACTGTCGATCGCGGTCGCGCTCCTGGCGCTCCAGGGCCGTGGCGCCACGATCAACGTGATGACGCTCGGCGGGCTCGCGATCGCGATCGGCGAGATCGTGGACGACAGCATCATCGACGTGGAGAACGTATTCCGGAGACTGAGAGAGAACTTGCTCCTGCCGGAGGGCCAGCGCCGGACGCTGGTGGATGTCATCTTCCGGGCAAGCAACGAGATCCGGAGTTCGATCGTCTTCGCGACGATCATCATCGTGATGGTGTTCGTGCCGCTGCTGTTCCTCGAGGGACTCGAGGGGCGGTTCTTCCGGCCGCTCGGGACGATGTACATCACCTCGATCCTGGCCTCGTTGCTCGTCGCGCTGACCGTGACGCCGGCGCTATGCAAGCAGCTCTTCCGCGGCAACTTCGCGCTGAAGGCGCACCGGGACGGCTTGCTGGTTCGATTTCTCAAGCGGCTCTACGAGCCCTCCGTGCGCTTGGCCGTGCGTTGGCGGAAGGCCGTACTCGGCGGATCCCTCGCCGTCGCCGCCGGGTTCGTGGCCTTGGCGGGGACGTTCGGGACCAGTTTCCTGCCGGAGTTCAACGAAGGCACGTTCACGGTCTTCCTCATGGCGCCACCGGGGACCTCGCTGGCGGAGAGCGACCGCCTTGCGCAGGGCGTGGAGCGCCGGCTCGGGGAGATCCCGGGGGTCCGGTCCGTGGTTCGTCGCACCGGGCGGGCGGAGCGGGACGAACACGCCGAACCCGTCAGCAGCAGCGAGATCGAGGTCACCGTGGAGCCGGGCTACGAGCGCGCTGCGGTCCGCCGGCAGATTGACCACATCCTCGGGGCGGTTCCGGGCATCACGACGATGGTGGGGCAGCCGATCGAGCATCGGATGTCCCACGTGATGTCCGGCACGCCGGCGGCGATTGCCATCAACGTGTTTGGAGACGACCTTTCAGTGCTCCGGCGCGTCGCCAAGGAGATCGAGGCGGAGTTGCAGCAGGTGCCCGGTGCTCGGGACGTGAACGCCCAGCGGGAGGTCATGATCCACACGCTGCCGATCCAGTACCGGGCCGAGGATCTGGCCCGTTGGGGCCTGACCCCGGTCGAGGCCGCCGAGCAGGTGAAGGCGGCCGTGTTCGGCGAGGCCGTGGCGCTCGTGAAGCAAGGCGTCCGCGCCTACGACATCGTCGTGCGGCTCGCTCCGGACCAGCGGCGTACCGTCGAGGACGTCCGAGACCTGGTGCTCCGAGGCGAGGGCGGTGCGTTGGTGCGCCTGGCGGAGGTGGCCGACATCGGGGTGGAGCGGGCCTCGAACCTGATCGCACGGGAGAACGCCCAACGCAAGGCCGTCGTGTCCGTGAACGTCGCCGAGGGCCATAACCTGGGCCACCTGGTCGAGCGCATCCAGTCCAAGGTGGACCCGATCGTCAGGCGCCACGGCTGCACGGTGGAGTACGGGGGCCAGTTCGAGGCCCAGCGCTCCGCCTCCCGGACGATCTACGTCATGGGCGCGGGCGTGGCCGTGCTGATGGTGCTGCTGCTCACGATGGCCCTGCGGTCGTCGCGGGCCGCGTTGCTCGTGATGGTCAACCTCCCGCTGGCCCTGATCGGTGGCATCGCTGCGATCTTCATCAGCGAGTCGGACTCGGCTCTCGCGAATCTCGCCGCACTGATGGGTATGGGAGGGCGGTACCAGGCGCCGATCATGTCGATCGCGAGCATGGTCGGGTTCGTGACGCTCTTCGGCATCGCAGTGCGAAACGGCATCCTGCTCGTCAACCACTACCGGCACCTGATGGACCACGAGGGACGGACGCTGGACGAGGCGATCGTGCTCGGTTCCATGCAGCGCCTGGTCCCGATCCTGATGACGGCGCTCACCGCTGCGCTGGGCCTCGTACCGCTGGCGCTGGCCGCTGGCGAGCCCGGAAGCGAACTGCTCGCCCCGTTGGCGATCGTGGTGCTCGGCGGATTGATGACGTCGACGTTCTTGAATCTCATCGTGGTCCCGGCGGGGTATTCGCTGGTGTTCCGCGGAAGCACTCGCCTTCCTCGCGTGGCGTCGCTCGAACCCGTGCCCGCCACCGAGGAGCCCACAACCACGGAGTCAGACCAATGAAGAAGCCCATCTCACTCTCCCTGCTCTTCCTGGCTGTGGCCGCCTTCGCGGCCTGCGGCGACAAGTCCGTTACGACGGACGAGCACGGTCACGAGGACGGCGACCATGCCCACGAGGGCGACGACCACGCCCACGAGGAGGGTGAGCATGCCGACGAGCACGACCACGGGGAGCGCATCGAGCTGGGCAGCGCTGCGGCGGGTCCCCGGACGGTGAAGCTGGCCGTCTTCGGAGAGATCGAGGTCGGTCGCGAGGCCGTGCTGGACATCGACGTGACGGGCGGGCCCGTGGCCGCGCTCCGCTCGTGGATCGGTGCGGAGTCGGCCAAGGGCTCGCTGAAGGCCAAGATCGACGGCGAGGAGGGCGCCTACCACGGGCACGTCGAGGTGCCGGCCACGCTGCCGGACGGAAGCAGGATCTGGGTCGAGGTCGAGCTCGCCGACGGCACCCGGAGCCTGGCCTCGTTCGCGATCCCGAAGTAGACCCTCGGCCTTCGATTCGCGGCTGCCGGGTGGTCCGGCACCGGGCGTCGATCGCCGTAAACCCAGCCAAACATCCAGCGGAGGAACATCAAGATGTTCGAGAGACTCGGTATCGCCACCATTCCTGTCCTACTGCTCACCCTCGCCACGGCGGGTCCGGCTTGGACGGAAGAACAGCCCGCACCCGAGAAGCCGAAGCTCGAGTTCCTGTACCTCGCCGTGAAGGGCGTCGAGTCCGACGAGGTCGCGGGGACGGTCGAGCGAGCCGTCAAGGCCGTCGCGGGCGTGCAGTCCATGATGTGGACGTCGCCGCGGGCCGAGGCGAAGGTCGTGCGGATCGTCGGTCAGGCTGCCGATGCGAAGCTGCTGGCGGCGTGCGAGTCGGCCGGCGTCGCTGGCTCCGTGCTGGCGATCGCACAGCGCGAGCTTACGCTGGAAAAGCAGATGCACTGCAACGGCTGCGTGACCAAGGTCACGCGCGCCATCAAGGCGGTGAAGGGCACGAAGGAGGTCCACGTCGCCGAGGACCGGACTCGGGTAACGGTCGTCTATGACTCGAAGGTGGCCACGGTCGCCCAGTTCGAGAAGGCGTTGGCCGATGTCGGGTACCCTGTGAGAAGGGACCGCTAAGCGGCCGCTCGCGGGCGCCTCGGCCGGTCGCCCCACCTCCTCACGCTACCAGGCCCTCCGGGTGAAGGACACGAGCCGGGCTCGGTACGTTCGGGCCGGGCGCTACTTCGGGTAGGTGCCCTGCTCCTTCATCCACTGGCTCACCTTGCGCATCCGGGTGCGGAAGTGGTGCGGGGGTTCGAAGGGGACCGGGCCGGCGGCCTTGGCGGCCGCCACGACGGCCCTGGCTTCCTCCGGGAGCCCGTTGTCGCCGAAGAAACTCACGTTCTCCACCGCCAGCCGGGCCGCGACCACCAACACCGAGTAGTTGCGTCCGTTGACGTAGAGATAGCCGAGCGTGCGCCCGTGCGGATCCTGCTCGCCGCTGCGCAGCAACTCGACGCGGTCGGCAACGGCCAGGCAGCCCTTGAGGAACCCGGTCGCCGCCTCCCCAAAGGGCTGCGTGTAGGGGATGTCGTGGTCCAGGTGCATCACCTCCGGCGTGTCGATGCCCAGGAGGCGCACCGCCTCGGGGGGGCCGTCGGGCCAGCGGATGAACACCGAGTCGCCGTCGTCGGTGCTGATCCGCGCGGGGTCCACGCTGACCCGGCCGGCGGGCCGGGGCTCCTCGGCGCGCACGCACGAGCGCGACTGGAGCCAGACCACGGCGCCGGCCAGGACGAGGACGGGCAGGAAGGAGCGCAGGCGGTCCATCGGAACCTCCGGGGGCGGGAGCCGGCGGATCGTATCGCGCCCGCTGGACAGGGGGGGGAGCCCGGGTTGGACGCCGCCTGCGCCCGGCGCCAGCGGCCCGGATCGGGCGCCGGCAGCCGCAGGCCGCCCGCGCCGGGGTCACTCGTCCGGGTCGAGCTCGATGGCCAGCGAGTTGATGCAGTAACGCAGGCCGGTCTTGTCGGGGGGGCCGTCATCGAACACGTGCCCGAGGTGTCCGTCGCAGCGCGCGCAACGCACCTCGGTGCGGCGCATCCCCCAGGACAGGTCCTCGATCTCCGTCACGTGCAGGCCCGCGAAGGGCTCGAAGAAGGACGGCCACCCGCAGCCCGAGTCGTACTTGGCGTCCGAGCGAAACAACGCGAGCCCACAGCCCGCGCAGCGATAGGTCCCCACGCGCTTCTCCTGCACGTAGGCCCCCGTGCCGGGCCGCTCGGTGCCCCGCTCGCGAAGGATGTGGTACTGCTCGGGCGTGAGGCGCGCGCGCCACTCCTGCGCGGAGAGGCGCAACGGATCGATCGGGGTCTCGGGGCCGGTCATCGGAGCCGCTCCTGCTGGCGGGGCGGGGGATCGCGCAAGGTGGGGCATGGCCGCAAGCCCGCCCAGGAGGACCAGGAAGGCGGCGCCAAGGACGCGGAGGGCCACGCCGCCCAAGGATACGCGCGCGGGCGGCCTCAGCGGGCCCCCGCGGGGGGGGCCGCCGGCGCGCCCACGGTGCCCGGGCGCGCCAGGCGCCCGGCGTTTTCGCCCAGGATGGCCGCCCGGTCGGCCGGCGCAAGGCCCAGGGCGTCCAGCGCCTGCTCGAGCGCCGGCAGGAGGTCGGCCCGCCAGCCGCGCGGGAAGGTGCTCGAGTCCGTCCCGAAGAGGACCCGCCGCGGGCCGAACACGCCCAGCACGCGCGCGAGCACGCCCTGGAGGTCCAGCGCGCCGGGCTGCGTGGCCAGCCAGCCGTGGCCCGAGGACGTGTCCACGTACACGTTCTCGCACTGCTGGCCCGCCATCAGCGTCTCGCGCAGGAAGCCCGCGCCAAAGTGCGGGACGACGAAGGCCACCCCGGGGTGGGCGTTGGCCGCCGGGATCAGATCGAGCGGGTTGGCAAAGGAGAGGTCGTAGGGGCGCGGAAGGCCGAGCAGGTCCCGCAGCGGGACCCGGAACAGGCCGCAGTGGACCACCGCGATCCCGCCGTGCTCGCCCAGCACCCCCAGCACGCGCGCCAGTTCGGGCCCCTGGAGGCGGTAGCGGTGCAGGGCCGGGAAGAAGAGCAGGCCACGGAAGCCCTCCTCGGACAGCAGGGCCCGCGCCCGGCTCGGGGCCCCCGGCGCGCGCGGGTCCAGGAGGCAAAGGCCCGTGAAGCGGGCGGGGTCCGCCGCCACGGCCGCGCCCACCGCCGGCGCTTCCTCCGCGAGGCTCGCGTACAGCCAGGCGTGGTCCATGCCGCCCGCCGAAAGCGCCGCGGCCCAACGTTCGCGGTGGGCGTCAAGGTCCGGCTCGGGGATCTCGATCCCGGCCGTCTGGGCGAGCCGGGCCAGCCGCTCGGCCGGGGAGCCGGGGAGCGGGGACTGGCGGGCCAGGGCCTCGAAGAAGGGCCGCGAGAAGAAGTGCAGGTGGCAGTCCACGCGCATCGGCGGTCTCCCCGGCGACCGGTCCGCCGGCCGCCTGGCCCTCCGTTGTACCCGGCGCACGGCCCCCCCGCCGGTGCTGCCCCGTGGAGGCGTGAAACCTGGGCCGGCCGGCGTTCTAATGGGCAGGTCGGAGGTCGTGATGGCCATGGCGCTGGCGCGGATCCTGGGACTTTGTGCCCCGGTGGCGGTCCTCCTTTGGGCGTTTGCGCCGGGCCCCGGCCGCCCCGCCGCGGCCTCCGAGCCCGCCCCCGGCTCCCGGGCCCAGGCCCTGGTCGAACTCGGCCGGCGGCTCTTCTTCGACCCCGTGGTGAGCCGCTCCGGGGCGCGCTCGTGCGCTTCCTGCCACGATCCCGAGCACGGCTACTCCGACCCGGGTCGGGTGAGCGAGGACGACGTCGGCCTCTCGGTGCGCCACGCCCAGACGCTCCTGGACAGCCACCTCAACCCCACCGTGCACTGGGACGGGGAACTCGGCAGCATCGAGCAACTGATCACCGAGCGCATCGGCCTTACGCCCGTGCGCGGCCGGTACGACCCGGCCCGCAATCGGCCCCTTT
>JAPKHB010000550.1 GCA_026647295.1 Planctomycetota bacterium
CTTCTTCCAAACTGCGCACATACTGTCTAAAAATCGTAAAATCAAATAAATTTCGCTCAGAATTATAACTACCATCGCCGCGATAGAAGTAAAGTCCATTAAGAAAAATATTAGTCTCCGTAAATCTTTCGCGCTTGATTAGGGCCCGTTAAAAAACAAAGTATACAATTCTGAAGGTGCTTAATTTCGGGGCTTGATTGTGTAATTCCATTCGCCGTGAAATTCATGCGGCAATAGTTTTAGAGCTTGCAGCTCTTGGCGGTTAACTTCTTTGCGTAATTGGTATTCATTATCGTCAAGTACTGCATAGACCTTCAGCCCTGTTTTGGTTTTAGTCGAAGCGATTGAATTCACAATGACTTTATAACTCGTGAGCGGTCGTCCTTTCCAGTTAATGCTGATAAACGAAAACAGCCTATGCTCAATTTGGTTCCACTTGCTGGTGCCGGGAGGAAAATGACAGACGGTAATCTTTAATCCGGCCTCATCCGCGAATTTTTGCAATTCGGCTTTCCACAGCTTGAGCCGATACCCATTGCTGCCACCCGCGTCCGCGGTAATCAGCAAGCGTTTTGATTTCGGATACTTCTTTTTCCCCAGATGTTTCCACCAGCGCCGTATCGTGGTGACGGCAAACTCAGCGGTATCATGGGTAATGCCAACACTGATGTACCCCTGATCTGCACCGATGTCATATACCCCATAGGGAACGGCCTTGGGTTGTTTTGGCAGTCTTGCGGGCTGCGCGGGAAAGGCGGACGCCGCCGTCGCGGTTGCAGCACGCCGCGGCGAGCTGGATTGTGCCGTGAAGACCAAAGCGGAACAGGACCGATACAGCGGCTTGATAGAGCACGTGGCAGATC
>JAPKHB010000551.1 GCA_026647295.1 Planctomycetota bacterium
ACGTCCACCACTGTCCGGACTATTGCGACGGAGCCTTCGGCTGCTTGTTCTTCTTCTGCATCCGGCGCTGCATCAGCTCCGAGCAATCCTGCGACAGGTCTGTGGCGTGTTGTTCGAGGCATTGCACGATGCGGCCCTCGCCCGGCTTGACTCCCTCACAGAACCGTTTGACATCATCGCCACAGTCGCCAATCAACTCTTCGACGGCTATGACCGCCGGCGTCCCATCAACGAATTGCGCCAAGCCGCTTTTTTGCGCCAACTCTACAGCAAACGTCAACTCTACGAAGTGATGGTGGATTTCTGGAGCGACCACTTCAACATCTACATTGAGAAGGAACCGATCTTCTACCTCAAAACCGTGGACGACCGCGAAGTAATTCGCAAACACGCCCTCGGCAACTTCCGCGACCTGGTGTGGGCGTCCGCGCATTCGCCCGCCATGCTTACCTATCTCGACAATCAAGCCAACGTCAAAGGCGCGCCCAACGAAAACTACGCCCGCGAACTGATGGAACTGCACACCCTCGGCGTGAACGGCGGCTACACTCAAAACGATGTCATGCAACTCGCGCGTTGTCTCACCGGTTGGTCGGTTAAAAAGCATTTCTGGCTGGGCGAATTCGTCTTCAAGGAAGACCAGCACGAGCCCGGCGAGAAAAATGTTTTGGGTCTCGCGATTCAGGAAGCGGGTCAGAGCGAGGCGGAGCAGGTCATCGAACATCTCGCGCTTCATCCATCCACCGCAAAATTTATATCAACCAAACTCGCGCGGCGCTTCATCGCCGACGACCCGCCGCGGGAAATTGTCGAAAAAGCCGCGCAGATATTTCTCGCAACAAAGGGCGACATCAAATCG
>JAPKHB010000552.1 GCA_026647295.1 Planctomycetota bacterium
CAGCAGCGGCCAGGACTCACTGAAGCCCAAGCCAAACACCCGGAAGAACGAAATCAACAGCCAGACACCGATCACCATCAGCCAGAAGCCGCTGCGGCGCTCGCGGAAATCGCCGGGCGCGAAGAATTTGCTCAGCCCCAGGAACACCAGAATCAGCGGCCACCACCGCCACAGCTCCCAGAGCGAGCCCAAATAGATCACGCCGAGATTTTCCAACAGCACGATCACGCCCAGCGCAATCAGCAGCCCGCCGAGGATAAGATGCGGCGTATACTGCCAGGTCGATTCTTTTCTCATGATCAGCCTCCCGATTGGTTTTGGTTACGGCCTAAGATACGCCGGCGGCCGCGGAAAGCTGCGCGGGTATCGGCCAATGGAGGGAAACTGCCGGTGAACGGCGGCCGCGCCGGGGAGGTGGGTAAATAATCTGTCTCTCCGCAGATTGCACAGATGACACAGATGGATGTACATCAGTTATCCGCGGATCACCTTCGGGTCTTCATCTGCGTGCGTCTGCGTTGTCGGTGGATCACCTTCAGCCAAGTGAACATTCTTTGACAGTGGCGCAATAAAGCTCTTCACGCATGGCCGTCATCACACTATTTCGCCCCTCAAAACCTCACCCCCCGCCCGACTCCCACCATCCCTCCCCAGGTGCCTTCGTTTGCGGTGAGGCCGCGGCTGAGGGAGAATTCCGCCTCGAAATGCCTGCTGCGCCAGCGGCCGCCGGCGCGCAGCACGCCGCGGGCCTCGGTGCCGGCTGGAATGAGGTTGCGCGTGGTCAAATAGCCGTTGATTTCCGCGGCGATTTGCAGACGGGAGGAAATGTCATGGCTCGCAGCCAGGCCGTAGGTGAGC
>JAPKHB010000553.1 GCA_026647295.1 Planctomycetota bacterium
CCTTCCACCTCCGTCAGGCGCTGAATGTTGCGCAACATCGACAGCAGCTTTTCGGGCGAGAAGGGTTTGGTGAGATAATCGTAGGCGCCGAGTTTCAACGCGGTGATCGCGGTATCGACGGTGGCGTAGGCGGTGATGAGGATCACCTTGCAATTCGGCGCGCCGGCGAGCACCGCACTCAGCACCTCCAGGCCGCCGGCTTTGGGCAGGCGGAGATCGGTAATCACCACTTCGTGGCCGGCTTTGGCAAACAGCTCCAGGCCTTCCTCGGCCGTGCTCGCCGCCGCCACCTCGAATCCTTCCTTGCGGATGATGCTGGCCAGCGTGGTGCGGGAGATTTTTTCGTCTTCAATGATCAGAACTTTCATGGTCTTCATCCACGCGCAGGGTAATCGTGAAGGCCGCGCCCTGGCCGGCCGCGCTCTGCACGCTGATGCGGCCGCCGTGCCGTTCCACGATGCTCTGGCACACGGCCAGGCCCAAGCCGGTGCCGGTGCCGATTTCTTTGGTGGTGAAGAACGGATCGAAAATGCTCGGCAGGTCTTCCGCGCGAATGCCGATGCCGTTGTCCTTCACCGTCAGAAACACACCGCCGTCCTGGCGGCCGGCAGTGATCGTGATTTCGCCGCCCGGACCCACGGCGTCATAGCTGTTCAGCAACAAATTCATCACCACTTCCTGAAAGAGCTGGTGATCGATCGCAACCAGCGGCAGGTCCGCCGGCAGATCGAGGGTGACGCGCAGCTTTTTTTCTTTCAGGCGAAGATCGAACAGGCTCACCACTTTGCGGGTGGCGGCGGCGATGTCGAGGCGGCTCACCGAGGAAGCGCGCTGCCGCGCAAAGCCCAGCAGCTTCT
>JAPKHB010000554.1 GCA_026647295.1 Planctomycetota bacterium
GCGTGTTTTCGCGCACCGCGGGAAACAGCTCGAGCGCGAGGGAATCGCCAAACTGCTCCGCGATTCTGCCGAGCGTGGCTTCGAAGAACCAGGCGTAGCAGAGTTGAAACGCCATCAGGCGTGCCAGGCCGATGCTGTCTTCGATTTCCCAGGGCTGGGGCTTGTAACCCAGCATGCTGAATTCCACCGGCAGCCGGTCGCGGTGTGAATTGATGAAGTCATTGACGCCGGCAGCGTACGCGGTGAGCGCGGCGCGGGATTGCGGTGAAATCTGCTGCGCCAGGCGGCGGGCGTGGCGATGAAAGCCCCAGGTGCGGAGAAACTTGTCCTTCGGCAATACTTCCGGTCCGAAGATCTCAGCGAGCGTGCCGCGCACGGCCCGGCGCGTCAAGTCCATTTGCCATAAGCGATCCTGCGCCGCGACGTAGCCGGCGGCACGCCACAAGTCCTCTTCATTTTGCGCGAAGAGATGCGGCACGCCATGGCCGTCGCGATAGACGGTGACGCTGCGCTGCAAGCCGGCCACGGTTTGCGTTCCGGCCAGCGCGGGCAGGGATTTGTCGATCAAACGCCTGCTGAAGAATGCGATCACCGCAAGCGCGGCGAGCAGAAAGAACACTGCACCCAGAATCGCCTTGAGAGCCTTGGGCATGCTGTTTTCCTCCCGGAGGTCATCACAAAAAAAGAGCAGGCCAAAATGACTTTTGCCTGCTCGCTTGTACTTCAATTCATTTGTCTTTGCATGAGAAGGGGAAAATCTCTCCGTCTGCAACTGGTCCCCGCAGGAAACCCGCGTGGCCGTCATCGAGAACGGCGCCGTGCAGGAGCTGCACATCGAGCGCACGCTCGAGCGCGG
>JAPKHB010000555.1 GCA_026647295.1 Planctomycetota bacterium
GTGGTGGAACACGGCAAAAATGGCTTTCTGCTGCCGGTCGGCGAAACTGCGGCCATGGCCGAGGCCGCCCTGGAGCTGCTTTCCGATCCCGAGCGGCATATTGCCTTTTCCAAAAGCGCGCGCGCGCGCGCCGCGCAGTTCGATATCGAAAAAATCATGCCCGAGTGGCAATTGTTCTATGAGGAAGTATTGTCGGCGCGTTGATTCCTGATGGTGTGGTCGAGCGGGCGGCGCCGCATCGTGCGGCCGCCAGGCAGTGCAAGTGGTGTCTGTCTGAAATTGTTCCACCCTCGGCGTTGCCGAGGTTCCCAAACTTCTAGTGTCGTGAAAATCTTGAGAATTTTGATGCCACCGCCAAGCCGTCGCAGGAGCATCTTCGCAAGAGTTCACGATTTCGGACGGACACGAAATGTCAACCGAGGCAGGCCATGGCCAATCCCACTGAACAGGAACTCATCTATGATTGGAACACCGTCGCCGGCAGCTTCAAACCCAGCCAGCCGGTCGAATTCGATGATGAAACGCTGCGCGACGGGCTGCAATCGCCGTCCGTAACCGATCCGCCGATTGCCGAGAAACTGCGCATGCTGCATCTCATGCACCGCCTGGGGCTGCAGGCCGCCAACATTGGCCTGCCCGGCGCCGGCCCGCGCGCGCGCGCCGACGTGCTGGCCCTGGCCCGCGAGATCGCGAACCATGATCTCGGCATCTTTCCCAACTGCGCCGCGCGCACGGTGGAGACTGACATCATTCCCATCGTCGAAATCGCGCAACAGGCCGGCATTGCCATCGAAGCCGCGACCTTTCTCGGCTCCAGCCCGGTGCGCCTCTACGCGGAAAATTGGGACATC
>JAPKHB010000556.1 GCA_026647295.1 Planctomycetota bacterium
CTTGGCGCGGCAGTGGCGGCCGCCACCGAAGTGCTGCGTCAGGCCCGCAGCGCGGATCAGGTCAGCCTCATTGCCGCCGGCGCCACGCTCGAGGTGCTGGCTGAGAATGCCACGCCCGGCGAAGCGCTCGCGGCGCTGGCGCGCGTGCAGCAGCGGCAATCGGCGGGCAATTTGCGCGAGGCCGTGCAATTCGCCGACAACCTGCTGCAACAATCACCCTTGCGGCAGCGGCATCTCCATTTGATTTCGGATCTGCAGGTCAGCAATCTGCCGCTCGGCAATTTCACGTTGAACAGCGCGGCGCATCTGATTCCCCATGCCCTCGCTCCGCGCTGGCAAAACGTCGCGCTGCTGGCCGGCGACCGTGTCGAAGCGGGCGGCCGCGTTGCCTACGTGTGCCGCGTGCGCAATTTCGCGGAGCAGGAGCAGGAGATCGCAGTGCGGCTGCTGCCGGCCGCGCCCAGCCGCCGGCCGCTTGCTGTTCAGCGCCTCGTTCTCGCGGCCGGCGCCGAGCAGACGGTTCACTTTGCTGGTGCCGGCCTCGCGCTCGGCGAAACGCTGGAGGGGGCAAGGTGTTTCGAGATCAGCGCAGCGGCGGACGAGTTTGCCGGCGATAACCGCTTCTACGTCGTGCCGCCCGCGCCGCAGCGCAATCGCGTGCTGTTGGTTCAGGGAGAGGGCAGCGCCGAGCGCCGACGAATACGCCGGCGAAGTCGACCGCAAGGCGGGCCGTGGCGCGCGCTGGGACAGCCACTGGGCCGTGCAGGTGCTGCTCGTGGTCGGCGGGCTCGCGCTGCTCGTGGCGGGTTCGCGCTGGCTGGTCGGCGCAGC
>JAPKHB010000557.1 GCA_026647295.1 Planctomycetota bacterium
GTCAAGAACAAGGGCTGTTGTGAAACGGCCCCAGTTTTCAGCTTGTCTGAGACCTGGCGTAGGCTGTGGCCTGGAAAGGAACACCGGCCTTCGCCGTCATCGCACAAGGAATTTGAGAAGATTCAGAAACATTCCCCGGCCATGTGCCGATTCGTCAAAGCCCGACGATGATCAACAAAACAATATCACACTATCGCATTAAAGCAGCGCTGGGCGCCGGCGGCATGGGCGTAGTCTACCAAGCCGAAGACACGCGGCTGCAACGCCAGGTGGCGTTGAAATTCCTGCCTGAAAGTTTGCGGCGTGACGCCGCCGCCAAAGCCCGGCTGATGCAGGAGGCACGCGCCGCCGCGGCGCTCAATCATCCCAACATTTGCACCATCTACGAGGTCGAGGAGAGCGAAGATCATCTGTTCATTGTGATGGAGTTGATCGCAGGCCAGACCCTGCGCGAGCGGGTGGCCGGCGCCGCGTTGCCCCTGGGCTGCCTGCTCAGCTACGCCACGCAGATTGCCGAAGCCCTGCAAACGGCGCATGAAAGCGGCGTCATTCACCGCGACATCAAGAGTTCCAACCTGATGATCACCAGTCAGGACCGGATCAAAATCATGGATTTCGGTTTGGCACGGCTCTCCGGCAGCACGCACTTGACCAATGAAAAAGCCGCGGCCGGCACGGTGGCCTACATGTCGCCCGAGCAAGTGCGTGGCAAGAAAATCGATCACCGCAGCGATCTCTGGTCCTTCGGCGTAGTGCTCTATGAGATGCTGACCGGCCGCTTGCCATTTGCCGGTGAGCATGAGCAGGTGGTGATCTATGCGATTGTCA
>JAPKHB010000558.1 GCA_026647295.1 Planctomycetota bacterium
GCCATCGTCACCGGACAGTATCCGCCCCAGGTCGGCGGCGTGGGACATTCCGCCCAGCGCGTGGCCAACCTGCTCGCTGATCACGGTTTGGAAGTGCATATCATCGCTTTACAAAAGCACGCCGAGGCCCTGCCCTTTGACGAATCCTTCACCAGCGTGCTGGAAAACAACGTGCAAGTGCATCGCGTCAAAGTGTTTCATCCCGGCTTCGACAATCACCTCGGCCTCTCGGAGGCCGACGTGCTGACCCGCTACAATCGCGAGATGTTCGATGCGGTGGATTATTTCCAGCGCCGCTACCATTTCGAGGTATTGCACGGCTTCTTCCTTTATCCCGCGGCCTTCATTGCCACGCTGGTGGGCAGACTGCACGGTGTGAAAACAATTGCTTCGATCCGCGGCAATGACATCGGCAAGTACGCCTTCGATCCCTTGCGCCTGCCGTTTGTGCGTCAAACCCTGGAACAGGCGGACTACGTGACCTCGGTTGCGACCAGCCTGCTGGAGCTGGCCGACCGCGGCATCGCACCGGTGGCGCACAAAGCCAAAGTGATTCTGAATTCGATCGCCATCGCGCACAGCGATCGCCCCGCCAAACCCGCGTTCGATTTGAAAGGCATGGTGATCGGCACCGCCGGCCTGTTCCGTTACAAGAAGGGGCTGGTGTATCTATTCAAAGCACTGGCCGCGTTGCGCGACCAAGTGGATTACTCGCTGCTGCTGGTGGGCGATTACTTCAGCGCTGATGATCGTGAGCTGCACGAGCGCTATTTACGGGAGTATGATCTGCTCGCCCGCACCGTCATCACCGGCAAGATTCCGCAT
>JAPKHB010000559.1 GCA_026647295.1 Planctomycetota bacterium
CGACCCGGCCCAGGATCTCCGCCTCCGCCGGCCCTCCGCGTCCCTCATCGGAAGATCGAGGCGGAGGCTGAGGGCGTGGTCGTGGGGGGGCCGCCGGATCACCGCCGTCCCCGGGGCCCCGCCCGGGCCGCCGCCGGCGCGGAGGGCCCGATCGCGACGCGCCCGGGGTACGTTCCGGCCCCGGCGCCGGTCTACGACCGGCTGCTGGCGCTGCGCCAGACCCTGCTCGACGCGGCCGAGCGCGCGGACCCGCCGGCCGCGGGGGCGCTCGCCGACGTCGCGCTGCGAACCGAAGCGGCGGGCCGGGGGGCCGGGTTGGGCGCGCGGCCCGCCGGGACCTTCGGACGGGGCCTGCGCCTTGCGGACCAGGCCTGGCGGCTCTCGGCGCGGCCGTCCGCGGGCTTTCGCTCCGCGCACCAAAGCCAGGCGATCGTTCCCCTGCTCGACGATTTGGTGGCGCCCGCCGATCGCATCGCCGCGGTCAACACAGTGGTGTGCGAGGCCGGCCTGTTGTTGGGATACAACACCGATGCCCCGGGGTTCGCCCGCAGTCTGCAAGCCGCCGGCATTGCCGTGGCGCAGGAAACCGTGCTGCTGCTGGGCGCCGGGGGCGCTGCCGCCGCGGTGCTGTTCGCGTTGCTCGTTGCCGGAGTCGATTTGATCTATCTCAGCAACCGCGAACCGGCGCGGACGCAGCGCCTGCTTGCCCGCCTCGCGCCGGCAGATCAAGCCAAAGTCCGTCTCGTCACGTGGCCGGAGCGGCTGGAGCTGCTGCAAATGCCCACCGTCACGCTCTTGATCAATGCCACCAGCGCCGGC
>JAPKHB010000056.1 GCA_026647295.1 Planctomycetota bacterium
GGAGGGCGCCGAGCAGCGGCAGGAGGAGACACGGTCGCATGGCACGCCTCCGGGGTCTTCCCCCACGATAGGCACCCTACCTTAGGAGTTCCTTGGCGCGACCCCGGCGCCCACGGCCCGCGCGGCCCGGTCGGCGGCCGGGCCCTCCAGGCGGGCCCGGAACAGCCCCGGCCGGGGCTGGTCGAAGCGCACCACGAGCCCGAGCACGGGGGCGAGGGCCCCGACCAGCGTGAGCCCGAGGCCGGCGTGCTCGGACGCCGTGCGCGCGGGGTCCCGCCGCCAGAAGGGCTCGCACAGGCGGGCCAGCTCCTCGGGCGCGAGGGGTTCGCAGGCGTTGGTGATCTCGAGCGCGACCCGGCCGGCCTGGGGGCGGGCGCGGCACACGACGCGGCGGCCCGGGAGTCCATGGGCCACCGCGTTGCCCAGCAGGTTGCGCAGGACGATGGCCAGTTTCGCCTCGTCGGCCACGAGCGCGAGGTCCTCGGCGATCCTCGCGTCCAGCGGCATCCCGGCGCCCGCCGCGCGCTCCTCGAGGCTGCGCCAGGCCGTGGCGACCGCGGGGGCGAGGGCAACCCGCGTGGGCCGGGCCGTCTCCACGCCGGCCTGGCAGCGGGCCAGCAGGAGGAGGTCCGCGACCAGGCCGTCCATCCGGTCCGCGATCTCGCCCACGTCGCCGAAGAACCGGCGCGTGGCGCCGCGATCCTCCGGCCAGCGCCCCGCCACCGAGGCCAACGAGCGCAACTCGGCGATCGGGGTGCGCAGTTCGTGCGCCACGCTCCCGGTGAAGCGGCGTTCCCGCTGGTAGAGCTCCTCCAGCCGGTCCAGCAGCGCGTTGATGCGCTCGGCCACCGGGGCCACCTCCCGCGGCCCTCCCTGGGTCGAGAGGCGCTCGTGGAACGCGTCGGGCCCGAGCGCCTCCACCTGGCGGGCCAGGGCCTCGATGGGGCGAAAGCCGCGCGCGAGCGCCCGCCACGCAAGGAGCAACGCCAGCGCCGCCGCCGCCGCCCCCACCCCGTACACGACCCCGTACATGCGGCCGAGCAGGGCGTCCAGGCTCGCGCGCTCGCGCGCCACCGCGAGGACCACGCCGCGGTCCGGTCCGGCCGCCGGCGCGGGGTCCGGCGCGTCCTCGTCGTCGCCCCCTTCCCGCGGGGCTCCGGGCGTGAACGCGACCTGCACGAGCCGGCCCGGCCGCCCGTCGGGCAGGACGACGTCGGCGCGGCGCACCTCCCCCGGCGCGCCCTCCAGGCGCGGCAGGTCGGTGCCCGCGGGCATCCGCGCGCTACGCAGGAGCGGCCGCCCGTCGTCCAGCCAGAACTGGAAGTACTCCGGGGCGTCGGCGCGCTCGAACTCGGGCAGGGCGCCCGGGCGGTAGTCGAACTCGATGCGGCCGCCCTCCTGCTCGGTCAAGGCCCTGAGGGCCCGCAGGCGGCTGATGAGGCCCGCGTCGAACTCCTCGGTGACGCGGTCGGAGAGCGCGCCGGCCGTGAACGCGCCGGCCGCCCCGAAGAGCACCAGCAGCCCCGTGCCCAGCACCAGGACGAGGCGGCGGCGCACCGACCAGGGGGCGCGGCTACTCAACGATGTATCCGTGCCCGCGGCGGGTGCGGACGACTTCGGGGGCCCCGGCGGACTCCAGCTTTCCCCGGAGTTGGTGCACGAACACCTCGACGGCGTTCACGCTGCCCTGTCCGTCGCCGGCGTACAGGTGCGCCAGCAACTCCGACTTCGCGACGACCCGACCCCGCCGGGCGACCAGGTACTCCAGGACCGCGTACTCGTTGCGCGTGAGGTGGACCGGCGTCCCGGCGCAGCACACCTCACGGCGGGCCGTGTCCACCGCCACGGGTCCGACGCGCTGCACGGGGTCCTTCGTGCCGAACTTCCGCCGGATGAGCGCGCGCAGCCGCGCGACCAGTTCGTCGAAGTCGAACGGCTTGGTCAGGTAGTCGTCGGCGCCGAGGGCCAGGCCCTCGACGCGCTCCTCCACCTCGTCCTTGGCCGAAAGGATCAGGACGTGCGTCGCGTCTCCGCTCGCGCGCAGCGCGCGCAGCACCTCCAGGCCGTCCATCCCGGGCAGCATCAGGTCGAGGACGATCGCGTCATACCCCCCGTGGCGGGCGTATTGCAGCCCCTCCGCGCCGGTGCCCACGGCGTCCACCGCGAAGCCCGAGCGTTCCAGTCCGTGCTGGAGCGAGCGGCGCAGGCGCTCGGAGTCGTCGACCAGGAGGATCTTCATCCCGCGCCTTCCGGACGGGCCGCGGGGGGGGCCGAAGCCCGCGGGGCCGCCCCGCGGCCCCGCGCGCCCGAAGGACTCGCCCGCGCGCCCGTGTCCATGCAGTCTAGCCTCCTTGCTCTTCCTTGGGATCGGCTTGGGATCGGCGGGGCGCCCGCCCGGGTCCACCGGGGCGCCCCGCCGTCGGTCGGGCGGCTTCGCCCGCGTTCCTGCGGCGGGCCCGGGCGGCCGCGCCGGCCCGGGCCCGGGTCGCCCTAGGGGTTCTGGACGCTCACCAGCTCGAGGCGCTCGCCGTCGGGGTCCAACTCGAGGATCAGCCCCACCCCCGGCGCGTAGAACTTGTCCTCCACGATCCCGGGCTCCAGCGGGGTGAAGTCCTCGGTGTGCAGGCAACCCGCGTAGGTGCCCAGCGCGATGGCCACGGTCTGGTTCAGCGCGGCCACGCGGCCGCGGTCCTCGGCGACGCCCGGGGCGTTCTCCTGGGCGTACTCCTGGCCGACCACGGGATTGGCGAGCATGATGACGCCGGGCAGCGCGCCGGCCACCCCGGCCTCCCACGATCCTTCGGTCGAGACGACCGCGCCGTCCTCGATCTCCTCGGAGTACTCGCCGAAGTACCAGACGTTGCCCTGGTCGTCCTGGGCGAACCAGTCCATCGTGTTCTCGACGAGTTCCCCGTCGAGGAACTCCTGCGCGTGGACGACGACACACAGCACGCCGGCGATCGCGCGGAGTTGGGAGGTGACCTCCACCACCACGACCTCCGTGCCGTCTTCGGTCTCGGCCTCGTAGGTGTAGATCGTGCCCGGAACGAGCGGGAAGAAGGGGTTGGTGACCGGCCCGCCGGAGAAGTTCGCCGGGTGGAACGGCGGCAGGGTCGGGGTCGAGGACCCGCCCGAGCCGCCACAGGCGGAAAGGGCGAGCAGGATCGCTCCAAGGAGCGAGAGAAGTGCGGTGCGCATGATCGTCCTCCTTTCGATGGGACAGGCGCGACCGTAGGCCCCGGCGCTTAGGCCCGGCTGATGGCGGCGCGGCCGTCGCCGGCCCTCGCCGCGGCATCCCAAGCGGATGCAAAGGTGCGCGCCCTACCCCTGAAGACCGGGCGCATCGCGCCGGGAGCGTCCCGGCGCCCGCCCTCGGAGGTCCCCCATGCGAATCCTGCGCATCCGCTGCGTCTGCCTCGCCCTCGCCCTGCTCGGGGCGCTGGGCCTCTCCGCCGGTCCCACGCGGGCCGAGCCGCCGGTGCAGCCGCCCGTCTTCAGCGCGCCACTGGGTATGCGTTCAGGGGTAGGAAGTACGGACGTGCGGCGCACCGGGAGGGGGCGCTCGGGGCCCTTCGTCGTCCTCGCGTGGGCGGACCACGCGTCGTCCTCCTCATGTCCCCTCCGCACCCCTCCGGGCGCGCCGGTCGCGAAAGATGGTCCCCCGATCCCGCAAGCAGAGGGAGCACCCCCGCGCTGGCCGTGCCCATCAGGGTTCTCGCGGGTTGAACGGATACGCCGCTGGGTCCCCGTTCAGCCCATGCGAGTTGCGCACGTGGCGGGCAGCGCTCCGATCCACCGCTCGCACGCGAAACCCAGGCGCCTTCGCACGCGACCGGGTCGCTGGGGCGAAGGCGCCGCGAAGCCGTGGAGGACGACGCGTGGCAGGAGCCACGCGAGGACGACACGGCAAGGGCCTCCTCTCGGGGCCTCGCCAACTCGGCCCCTCGTCGCCTGCGGCGAGCGTCGGCCATGGCCGAGCATCCAGCGAGCCGAACTTGCCCACCCCCTACGCCTGAACGCATGCCGCCGAACTACTTCGCCCAGGCCGACGACGGCACCGTGTGGTACTTCGGGGAGGTCGTGGACGAGTACGAGGACGGCGTGGTGGCCGCCCACGGCGGCTCGTGGCTGGTGGGCGGGCCCGGGCCCGACGACCCGGCGGAGACCGTGACGGCCGATGAACCCACCGTCTTCATGCCGGGCAACCCCGAGGTCGGGGACGAGTGGAAGGCGGAGGACCTGCCCGAGGCCGGCATCGAGGAGTTCGACGAGGTCGTCCGGATCCTGCGCCACCTGCGCGTGCCCGCCGGCCGCTTCTGCGACGTCCTCCAGGTGCGCGAGGAGACGCCCGACGTGGGCTACAAGTGGTACGCCCCGGGTGTCGGCTTCGTGAAGGAGAAGGACGCCGACGAGGCGGTCGCCCTCGTGGAGATCCTGGACAACGACGACGCCGACGCGATGGAGGAGCGGCTGGAGGAGTTGCTCGAGGACCTGCTCTGTGAGGACGAGGAGTCCGGGGACGCGGAGGACGAGGAGTCCGAAGACGACGAGTCCGAGGCCGACGACGACGGCTGCGCGGACTGACGGCAACCAGCGGCGCGCGCCGCGGTCGTCGTCCGGGTTCGGCTCCCTGAAGCCCGGCGGCGGCCCGGCGCGCGCTCCCTGGCCGCGCCGGTCAGCGCCAGCGCCCGGCCGGAAGGTCGACCTCGAGGCGGTGCTCGTCCAGGTCCGGCACGTTCACCTCGTGGCGGCTGGGGTTGCCGTCCTCGTCCCAGAAGTAGAGGTGGTAGTCCCCGGGCTCGAGCAGGACCTCGCCGCGCCCCTGCTCGAGCGCGACGCCCTTCCACCACGAGACCTCCGGCGCGCCCACGAAGCAGTGCCCCGGGGCCTTGGCCGCGGAGCCGTCCGCGCGCACGGCGAAGCCGACCCGCACCCGGCGCGGCGCTTCCAGGTGCACGACCGTCGTCTCGCCGTCGAGCACCTGCACCTCGCCGCCCTCGCGCACGAGCGCCTCGTAGGCGCTGCGCCCCCCGGGCGAGCGCGGCTGGAACCAGGCCTCCATCAAGGTCCGGCCCCGGTCGCGCGTGGCGGCGCGCACGAGGCAGCGGCCGATCGGCAGGGGGCCGAGCGCGAGCGTGCCCTCGGCGTCGGTGGTCCCCTCGACGCGCTCGCCCTCGGCGTAGAGCACGATCACCTGCTGGCCGGCGGCGGGCGTGCGCGCGGGCGTGGTCACGTGCACCGCGAGCCGGCCCGCCGCCCCCAGCGCGAGCCGCAGGCCCTCCACGGACGCCCCGCGCAGGTCCACGCCGCGGAGCACGCCCGGCAGGGCGGAGTCGTGGGTGGCCACGAGGTCGTAGCGCCCGGGCGTCTGCATGGGCAGGGTGAAGCCTCCCTGGGCGTCGGTGGTGGCGTCGGGCAGGCGCGCCCGCACCTCGCGTTCGACGTCGTCCGGGTCGGCGTCCGCGGCGAGCCGCCCGGCGGGGAGTACGAACACCCGGGCGCCTTCGAGCGGCGTGCCGCCGGCGCGCTCGACTCCGCCGCGTGCGGTGGTGCCGGAGCCCAGTTCGACCCGCGCCTCGGCGGTCACGCCGCCCTCCACGACGACGGGCTCGACCTGCGCCGGGGCGAGGCCGGGCGCCGCCACGCGCAGCCGATAGGCGCCGGGGGCGAGCGGCCCGAGCTCGAAGCGCCCGTCGGGCGATTCCACCGGCGTCGGCCCGAGCGCCTGGTAGACGCTCGTCATCACGAAGCCGAGCATCGGGTGCTCGAAGCGGGTGAGCCGCGCGTCCACCTCGAAGCGTTCGATGGGGGCGCCGTCGGCGGCCCGCACGACCCGGCCGCGGATGCGCCCGGGGAGGGGAAACTCGATCCGCACGGCCTCGCTTCCGGGGCTCACCCCCTCTTCCAGGTGGACCGGCATCCCGGGCACGAGCACCCCCAGGACGAGGTGGTCGCCCGCCGGCAGCCACCCGAAGCGAAACCCGCCGTCGGCGCCCGTCGCCACGCTGCGTACCAGGGGTTCGAAGCGCGGCGCCGCGAACACCCGCGCCCCGGCGATCGGGCGGCCGTCCGCCCAGGCCACGATGCCGGCGACGACGCCCGGGCCGGGGAGGGCGACGTCCCCGATCTCGTTGGGCTCCCCGGGGACGACCGCCACGCGCGCGCGGCCCCCTTCGGCGCCGGTGGGCGCGCGCGCCAGCAGCGTCTTGGTTCCGGGCTCGATCCCTTCCAGCGCGAAGCGCCCGGCCGCGTCGGTGCGGGCGCGCTGCTCCACCTCGGGCACGGCGTCCAGGTCGGTGAGCACCACCTGGAGGGCGCTCCGGATCTCCCACGTCACCACGACCTCCGCGCCGGCCACAGGCTGCCCCAGGGGGTCGACGACGCGGCCTGAAAGGCGCGCCCCCGGCGTGAGCACGAGGTCCGGCGCGGTGCGCGACTCCCCGGCGAAGAGGTCGAGATCGGGGCTCGTCGCGGGGGCCAGGCCCGCCAGGTGCGCCCGCACCCGGTAGCCGCGTGCCGGCAATACGTCCGCGAAGGCGAAGGTCCCGTCCGGCGCCGAACGCACCTCGAGCAGGTCATGGCGCCCCGTGGCCGGCACCTTGAGCCAGAACGCGATGGGGGCGGGGCGCAGGAGCCGCACGGTGGCCCCCGGCACCGGCAGCCCGTCGCCGTGGCGCACCACTCGGCCGGCCAGGCGCGCCCCGCCGGGCCGGCTCCCACCGGCGCGGGAGGCTTCGAAGGCGAGCGCGACCGGATCGGGAGGCCCGGTCCCGGCGGGGTCCGCGTCCGACCCGGCTTCGCGCGCAGCGCCCTCCAGTGCCACGCCGCCCTCCGCCCGGGTGGCGTCCCGGCCGCCGCCGCGTTCATCCGGCGCGCCGGGCGCGCCGTCCCCCGGGCCCAGCACGTCGAACGCGTAGAGCAACGCCAGCAGCAGGCCCACACCTCCGGCGACGACGATCCAGGCCGATGCGCGCATGGCGGCCCTCCCATCCGGGCTGGCCCCAACTCGTAGCACGGAAGCAGGCCCCGGGGGGCGTCACCGAAGGGCGGGTCGCCCGCGCGCCGGTTCGGGGGCCCGCGCCGCCTCCCCCGGGAGTCGATCCACGACGCGCACGCTGCCGCGGGGGGCGGGCCCCGGTCCGTCGAGGAACACCGCCCGCGCCCCGTGGGCCCGCAGGAAGGCCGCCAACTCCGGCGCGGGCGGGCCGCGCCCGGTGAAGGCGAGCGGGCAGCGCAGCCCGCGCGCCGCCGCGGCCCAGCGCCGCGCCTCGGCCAGGTCGCGTGCCGTGCCCGAGTAGACCAGGTCGGGGGCGACGGCCCCCCAGGCCGCCAGGTCCGCGACGTCGTCGGCCAGGATCACCACCCGGCCCGCCGCGCCCGCCCGCCGGATCCGGTCCGCCAACTCCGCGCGCCCGACGCCCGGCTTGGGGTCCAACGCGAGGACCACGCCCCGGCGCGCGAGTCCGAGCGCGTCGTCCAGGCGCGGCAGCGGCTCGCCGGTGGGCCCGCCCGCGCCGTCCTTGAGGCGCAGCGCGAGGCGGCGCGCCCGCGTGAGCGCGGCCACCGGCCCGCGGCCCGTGGTCGTGCGCTCCAGGTCCTCGTCGTGGAGCAGCACCAGTTCGCCGTCCCCCGTGCGCCGCACGTCGCACTCGACGAGGTCGGCGCCGCGGCGGGCCGCGGTCCACAGCGCGCAGAGCCCGTTCTCGGCCCGGCCGGGGGCCGGCGCGCCCCGGTGCGCCGAGACGAGCACGGCCGGGCCGGCGCCCGGGGCGAGGGCGCGGGAAAGCGCCGCGGGCGTGTCGGTCCGCCCCGCGCAGCCGGCGAGCAGGAGCACCAGCGGCCCGCCCCACGCAAGCAGGGACGCACGCCCCGAGGCCGGCGCGCCGGGGCGGCTATACTGCGCCGCGCGAGGGGGCCGAGGAGACCCCCGCCAGCCATGGCGCCGAGCGCACCGCATGTGGTGATGGTGCCGTACGCGGGCTTCGGTCAGGGGGACCTGGCCAACTGCGTGTGGTTCGCCCGGGCCCTTCGGGCGCAAGGGGCCCGCGTCACGCTCCTGGCGACGGGGCCCGGCGCGCGGCTGGCGCGGGCCCACGGCGAACACGTGCACGAGGACGCCGGCCTTGGCGCCGCCGAGGAAGCCGACCGCCGCGCGCCCCCGCTGGGCCGCGACCGGCTCGAGGCCTTCGTCCTGCTGCGGCCGCGCGGGCGCGCCCCCACGCCGGCGGCCGCGCGCGAGCTCACCGGCCACACCGAGGCCCTGCGCCGCGTGCTGCGCGAACTCGGCGCGGACCTGGTGGTGGCCAAGTACCGCTGGCCGGCGCTGCTGGCCGCCGAGAGCCTCGCGCTCCCGCGCGCTTCGATCGTGCACGCCCCGCACCATCCGGCGCACTCCTGCCCCGCCGCCGCCCTGGACGGCCTCGAGGCCCCCGAGATCTTCCGCGATCCCTACCCCACGCTCGCCCTGGCCAACGCCGAACGGGCGCGGCTCGGCCTCGGGCCGCTGGCGACGCTCAACGCCTGCCACGCCGCCGACCTGGTGCTGGTGATGGGCCCGGCGCAGGCGGCGCTCGCCGCCGACGGCGTGCCGACCCTGCTGGTGGGCAGCGCCGTCGCCAACGGCGTGCCCCCGCCCGCGCGGCGGCCCGGGCGGCCGCAGGTCTACGTCTACCTCGGCCCGGCGCGCATCGGCCGCCCGCGCGGCGACGGCCTGCGCGCGGGGGTCGGCGCGCTGCTCGACGCCCTGGCGGCCGACCCCGGCCTGGACGCGCTGCTCGTCGACCCCGACGCGCCGGCCTGGCAGGGGCGGGTGCGCCTGCCGCCCCACGTCCGGGTGACGCCCGAGTGCCTGGACGCCCCGCGCGAGATCGCCCGCTCGGCGCTCGTGGTGCACAGCGGCGGCTCCTTCACCGGCCTGGCGGCGCTCGACCATGGCGTGCCCAGCCTCACGCTGCCCTACAGCGGCGAGAACCGCGTGCGCGCGGCCGAGGTCGAACGGCGGGGCGCGGGCCTTACGCTCGAGCGCAGCGGCGCGCCGCCCGAGCTCTTCGAGGTCGAAGGCGGGGACGGGGCTCCGTGGCTCGTGCTCGGCCACCGGCGCTTTGCGCGCGGCGCCGACGAGGTGCGCGCCGCGCTGGCCGCCGCCCTGGCGATCGTGCCCGAGCAGGTCCACGCCGCGCGCGCCGGACTGGCGCGCGACCACGTGGACGCGCCGGAGGTGGCCCGGCGCCTGCTCGCGCTGGTGCGCGCGGGCGGGACCCCGGAATGAGCGCGCCGCCGGGCCGCTGGCCGGGGGGCGCGGGCGCGCTCGGCCACCCCTTCCTGCGCGCCTACGCGGGGGCGACGCTGCTCTCGCAGGTGGGGGTCCACGCCGACGGGCTCGCGCGGGCCTGGATCGCCTCGGGCACCTCGTTGCTCGCCGTCGGCGTGCTCGGGCTGGCGAGCAACGGCGCCGACATCGTCTGCGGCCTGTGGCTCGCCCGGCGCGGGCGGGTGCGCAACCTGGCCGCGACCCTGCTGGGCGTCCAGGCGGGTTTTGCCCTCCTGGCCCTTGCGCTGGCGGCGCTGGCGGCCGGCGGCGGGCTGCGGGTCGAGCACCTGGTGGCGGCCTCCCTGCTCAAGGGCGCGCTCAACGCGCCGGCCCGCGCGGTGGGCCACGCATTGGCCACGCGCGCCGTGCGCCGCAGCCAGGCGCCCAGCGTGAGCGCGCTCCTGTCCTCGCTCACGGGCCTTGCGCGCCTGGTGGGGCCGGCGCTCGGCGGCGTGGTCCTCGCCCTCGGGCACCCGGCCTACGCCTTCGGGTTCAACGCGCTCACGTTCCTCCCGCTGATCGCGTTGCTCGCCCGGCGCGCGCGTCACCGGCGCGCGCTGCAAGTGCCCCGTCCCGAGGCGGCCGCGGCCCGCGCCCCGGGGATGCGCCTGGCGATGCTGGCCGCGCTCACGCCCGGCCTCTTCGGCATCCCGTACCTGGTGCTCCTGCCCGGCGTCGCGCGCGCCTTCGGGGGCTCCGAGGTGCTCGGCGCGCTCACCGGGGCGGTCGGGCTCGGGGCGCTCGCGGGCGGCCTCGTGGCCCTCGCGCGCCGCGTGCGCGCCGCGGGGAGCCCGGGCCCCGGCCTCGCCGCCCTGGGCGCGCTGCAGATGGCGCTGATCGGCCTGCTCGGCACGCACGGCGGGCTCCTGCCCGCGCTGTTGTGCCCCGCGGTCGTCGCGCTCGTCGCCGGGCTCAACACCTGGTACATGGCGCGGGTGGGGGGCTTCGTCGGGCACCTCTCGGCCGGCGCCGACGGCGCGCGGCTCTTCGCCACCTACTACACGGCGCTCCTGGGGGCGATGGCGCTCGCCGAGCCGCTGATCGGAGCCCTGGGGGACGCGGTGGGGACGCCGGCGGCGCTCGGGGTCGTGGCCGGCGCCGGCCTGGCCTGGTGCGCGGGGCTCGCGCTCCTGCTCGTCCGTGCGTCAGCGCCCCGCGGGTAGGTCGCGCGCCGCGCGCAGCCCGAGCGCCGAACAGCTCTCCTGCACCCCCTCGCGCATCGCGTAGGGCCAGGCCCCGCGGTGGGCCCCGTCGATCATCTTGGCGATCCCGCTGTAGGCCCCGCCGCGCACGGCGAAGGGCGGTCCCGGCGCGCGCGCCGCCGCGAGCAGGTCGGGCACGAGGTACAGGTCGGCGCGGTAGGCCGTCGCCGTGAGCTCGAACACGTTGCCCGACAGGTCCTCGACGCCGTAGGGCGAGCGGCCCGCGGGGAAGGCGCCCACCGGCGCGCTGGTCCAGAACCCGTCGGCCTCCGACGCCGCCTGGGTGTCGGCGTTGGCCACGCGCCAGCCCAGTTCCTGGGGCTCGACCTCGCCCCACGGGTAGCGCCGCCCGTCCAGCCCGCGCGCCGCCTTCTCCCACTCGACCTCCGTCGGCGGGCGCGCGCCCAGGGCGGCCAGGACGGCGTGGCCCTCGGCGGGCGTGAGGTGCACCACGGGGTGGCGCGGGTCGAAGGGTTCGCCCGCGAGCGCGGTGCCGGCGTAGGGGGTTCGCCAGCCCGCCCCCGCGCCGAATACCGGATTGGCCCGTGCCTCCCACACCCAACTGCCCCCGGCGCGCTCGGCCGCCGAGCGCCAGGCGGGATCCCGGGCCTCGGCCCAGGCCGCGACCTCGGCCACGGTGAGCTCGTGGCGGGCGAGGAAGAAGGCGGGCACGTCCTCGACGAAACGCAAGGGGCGTTGGTCGGGGTTGTCGTCGAGCGCACCGAGCAGCACGGGGCCGGCCGGAACGAAGGCCATGCCGGGGGGGATCTCGGAGAGCGCGATCGGGATCGACTCCTCCCAGGCGTCCTCCGCGGCCAGGAGCACCGGGAAGGAGAGGGGTTCCGTGCGCGTGTGGGGCGCGCGCCCGGGGTCCGTGATCACGACCAGGTACTCCCCGGGCGCGAGGTCGTCGGCCACGAGCGGGAGCGGCACCCCGGCGTAGGCGGCGAGGGGTTCGGGCGCCGTGACCAGCGTGCGGGGGTCGATCGGGAAGAGGGCGGCGCGGGCCCCCGAAAGGCGCCGCACGCGCGGCGCGAGCGTCTCCGGGTCCACGGATCCGGCCGGCCGTGTGAGCGGCGCCCCGGACGCCCCCGCGAGTTCGAGGTGCACGGGGTCCTCGGGGCGGTAGGGCGCCAGGAGCGCGGCGAGGTCCTCCGCCCCGGTCACCTCCACCCACGCGCCGGGCAGGTCCACCCGCAGCCGGGCGTGACCGGTCGCCCGCGCCCCGAGCGCCGCCAGGCGCGAATCGGGCGCGTCCAGCAGCCGGGCCGCCGCCGCCACCTCGGCGCGGGCCTCGGCGCGTGCGGCCGCGGTTCCGAGCGCGAGCAGCCACTCGATGCGCACGAGGTGCCGCTCGGCGCCGGCCCGGCGCGCCTGCGCCTCGTCGCCCGCGGCCCGCAGCGCCGCCTCTGCCTCCTGGAACGCGCGCACGGCCTCCTCCAACGCCTCCCGGGCCTTGCGCCGCGCCTGGTCGCGGCGCGCCCGGGTCTCCTTCCACGCCGCCAGCGCCGCGGCGTCGTGCGCGGGGCCCTGGTCGAGCCAGGCCCGCAGCGCGCCCCCTTCGAGGGTGGCCGCGCGGCGTTCCCACAGCGGGACGGGCTCCGCCACCAGGTGGGGGCGCACGCGTTCGACGAGGCCGCGGGCGAGTTCGAGCGCCTCGGCCCCTTGGGTGAGGGCCCGGTCCGCGTGGCGGCGCTCGGCGATCCAGGCGCCCAGGAGGCCGACCAGCAGGACTCCGCCGAGCGTGCCGAGCAGGCGGGGGTGGCGGCGGGCCCACTTGCGCGCCCGGCCGAAGGGGCCGAGCGGCCGGGCGAGCGTCGGGCGGTGGCCGAGGTAGCGTTCGAGGTCCTCGGCCAGCGCGAGCGCGCTGGGGTAGCGGCGCTCGGGGGCGCGCGCCGTGGCCTTGAGGACGATCGCCTCCACCTCCGCCGCCAGCCCGGGGACGACGGCCCGCGGGCGGGGCGGGTCGCTGGTGACCACCTGGCGCAGCAGGGTCTCGGAGTTGGAGGCCTCGAACGGTTCGCGCAGGGTGAGCGCGCTGTACAGCGTCATGCCCAGCGAGTACACGTCGGAGCGCGCGTCCACCTCGCGGGAGGACAGCGCCTGCTCGGGGCTCATGTACATGGGCGTGCCCAGCACGTCGGCGCGCTGCGTGAGCAGCAGCGAGCCCTTCTCGTCGCGGGCGAGGCCGAAGTCCAGCACCTTGATCTGGTCGGTGGCGTCGATCATCAGGTTGTCGGGCTTCACGTCGCGGTGGATGATCGGCTGGAGCCCCTCGCCCCGGCGCTCGTGCGTGTGCGCGCGGTGCAGCGCGTGCGCCGCCTGCGCGCCCCAGCCCAGGACGAGCCGGATCTCCTTGGCGTCCAGGTGGGCGCGCCGCGCGTCGGCGCGGGCGAGCGCGCGCCGGTCCTCGATCCAGCGGCCCAGGCTCACGCCGTCGACCAGTTCCATGGCGTAGTACGCGCGCCGGTCGACGACGCCCGACTCGTAGATGCGCACGATGTGCGGGTGGTCGAGCTCGGCGGCGAGCTGCGCCTCCTTCGTGAAACGCTGGAGCTCGCGCGGGTCCGGCGGGCCGAGCGCGTCGCCCTTGGCCACCTTGAGCGCCACGCGCCGGCGCAGCACGCGGTCCCAGGCCTCGTACACGGTGCCGAACGCCCCGCTGCCCAGCCGCGCCACGATGCGGTACTTGCCCAGGTCGCTCTCGAGCTCGGGGGCGGGCGCCGGGCCGTCGCGGGGCGGATCGAGGAGGTCGAGCAACTTGCGCGCCGCGTCGGCGGGGCGGGCGTGGAAGTCGAAGAGTTGGAGCCGGATGAGGCGCACGTGCAGCGCCGCGACCTGGCACGGCGCGCGCAGGAGCGGGAGCACCCGCCCCGGCCGGTGGGTGAACGCCCACTCCACCTCCGCGCCGACCCACTCGCTGGCGCAAGCCGCCGGCGAGAGCACCACGAGCACCCACTCGCTCGCCTCGAGCGCCTCGTGGATGCGCCGGTTGAAGTCGGCGCCCCCGGCGATGTGGTCGCCGGAGTAGAAGTGCGTGACGCCGCGCTGCGCGAGGAGCGGAACCAGCGTGCCCTCCACGAACGCGCGGTCCTGCGAGGAGTGGCTGATGAAGACCTGCGTCATCCGGTGTCCGCGGGGGTCAGGGCGTGGGGATCACGTGCGCGCGGTACAGCACCTGCCAGTCGTTGACCTCTTCGATCATCTCGGCCGCTGCGGTGTGCGCGAGGTCCTGGAGCGGGGCCAGCGCCGCCGGCGCGTCCGCCAGACGCGCCGTGAGCTCCTCCAGGCGCCGCTGCATGGAGGCGTAGCGCTGGGTGAGGCGCCGGTACTCGCCCTGGCTCTGGATGCCGTGCAGCGCGGCGCCCCACGCCGGCGCGCCGGCGGCGAGCCCGAGCAGGAGGCTCGGAGGGATCGCCTCGAGGTGCAGGAGGTGCAGGACGGCCGCCACCAGCGCGACCAGGAAGAAGCCGAGCGCGAGGACCTCGCCCCGGTGCAACTTGTGGGTGAGCTGGTGCACGCGGGCGGCGTGGAACGCGCGCTGGGGGGCGATCCAGTCGCGCGAGAGCATGGCGCGCACGGAGGCGAGGTAGGCGGGCGTGGCCCGCGCGTGGGGCAGCCCCAGGTCGCGCAGCACCGCGCGGAAGTGCATGTTCATCCAGGTCAGCCGCAGGTCGGCGTGCTCGCGCAGGTGGGCCGGCGGGCGCGAGAAGGGCACGGCCAGGCCCAGCGGGAGCAGGTGGCGCATCTGGCGGAAGTGCTCGGCGAGCGTGCGGTACTCCACGGCGCGGCGCAGCCACTGGCCGCGGTGGCCCCAGGCGAAGATCCCCAGGATGGCGAGCAGGCACAGCGCCTCGAGGCCGACCAGCGCGCGCGCGACCGTCGTGAGCGGCGGCCCGCCCGCAAGCAGCGTGGCGCCGCCCGGGCCCGCGTCCTCGACGGCGTGGGCGAGGAGCGCCAGCAGCACGGCCAGGGCGCCGAGCAGGTAGTTGGCGCGAAAGCCCCGCCGGTAGCGCCGGGCGTAGCGCATGGCGAGGCCGTCGGCGCGCGCGTAGTGCCGGCGGAAGCCTTCCCGCAGGCGCGTGACGGCGCGGGGGTGGGACGGGTCCGCTTCGGCCAGCGGGGCGTCGTCCGGCAGGGCGGGCGCCGGCGCCGACTCGGCGAGGTAGGCCTCGAAGTGGGCCAGGCCGTCCTCCGGCGGGGTCGCAAAGAGCAGGCTGCGCACCTGCTCGCGCAGCGCCTGCGGATCGGCGGCGCAGGCGGTGCTGGAGTCCTGGCACACCATCAGACGGGGGGCGTCAGCGGTGCCCTCCCCGGGGCGCACGACGATCACCGGGATGCGGGCCTGGAGCGCCTCGCGCACCATCTGCGCCGTTCCCCCGTCCCCGCGCGCGGGTTCGCCGTCCCAGATCGCGAGCAGGACGTCGCTCTGGGCGAGCACCAGGCGCCCCACCGCCGCATACGCCTGCGTGGTGGCCAGGGCGCTGTCGCGCGCGCCGTTCATAAGTGGCCTCTTCAGTTGGCAGGCAAACGACCTCACATTCAATGCCTTTTTCGGACAACAGCTCCGGCAACAACGTGTTCAACTCGCGTACCTCGTCATCGACTCCCGGAATCGGCGGTTCTGTATTGGAAGCAATCAAGAGAATGTTAACCCGTTCCCGCCTTTGAGAGAGCAATTCGGGGAGCGAGCTCTTGGGGACCGATACGCCGCTGATAAAACGCGATACCGGATGCTTCAGCACAAGATACTCTTGCCCGTCAAACAAGAATTCAAATGGTATCCTGAGTGCCTCCCTTTGCGCCAGCTTGAAAACCAGAGACAGATTCCCTTCCTCACCCTGGATTCTACCCAGCGCCTGGCTGTACAAATTCGAAAGCACACGGTGTTTCTG
>JAPKHB010000560.1 GCA_026647295.1 Planctomycetota bacterium
GCGACGTTGGTGATCTTGATCACCAAGTTTTCCGGCTGCTCGCGCATTTCGCGCTCTGGCAGTTGCTGTTTGGGCTTGAGCTTGCCATAGGCGCGGTCCGTGGTCAAGCGGCCGCTGGCACACCCCAGCAGCCCGAGGGACAGCAGCAGCGCGGTGAGCAGTGCCGCGCGCGAACAGGAAGGGATGAAGCAAAAAGCGTAACGACTGGGGGCTGGCATGGTGTCCTCCGATGCGTTGAAGTTTATCGTCATGCAGGCTGGCATCTCGAACAGTAGGTTGGGAAACGGACATTCATTGAACAACACACTCTCCGTCAAAGTTCACGGGAATTTTGGCCGCCTTTCACCGCCGGGCGACGACGGCAACGTGCCGCGCTTTGCCGCAAATCGCGACATTTAAGAAGCGCGACGCTCAGGTTTCGTCGATCGATCATCCCTCGGGCGGTAACGTGACTCTGGCCAAACCAGCGCGATCGCGGAGTTTCTTTAGCTTGGTTCGTTTACAGCCTGGCAGACTGCGCTACAGCAGGGTATCGGCATATTTCAAGCCGGAGCCGGTATTGAAAACCACCACTCGTTCTTCCGGCTTGATCCAACCGGCGGCAGCGAGCAATCGTGCGGCCTCCACTGCGGCTGCGCCTTCGGGGCAAAAGAAGATGCCGGTCGCGCGCGAATAGGCGCGGGTCACCGCAGCGATGGAATGCTCCGCCACCGCGACTGCGGTGCCGTGGCTGTCGCGCAGAATGCGCAGCATGAGAAAATCGCCGACTGCGCGCGGCACGCGCAAGCCCGCCGCGACTGTGGCCGCATGCTGCCACT
>JAPKHB010000561.1 GCA_026647295.1 Planctomycetota bacterium
CGGAGCCCGGATGCGTGTCGACCTGCCCCCGCAGGCCTGGCCCGTGCTGGAGGCGCTGGGGCGGCTGTTCCTTGGCCAATCACCGCGCCGAGCAGATTGTAGCCGTAGCTGGAATAGTTGTAGCGCGTACCCGGCTCGGCGACCAAATCAAAATCCTGGAAAATGGCGATGGCCTCGCGCGTCGACTTCGGCGCGGTGATATGCAGCTCTGCCGCGGCATTCTTGTAATGGCTGATGCCGCCGAGATGGCCGAGAAGCTGGCGCACCGTGACCGGCCAGGCCTTTTGCGGGAAATAGGGCACGTATGCCTGCACCTCGCGATCGAGATCGATCCGGCCGTGCTCCGCCAATTGCAGGATCGCCGCCGCGGTCATAGGCTTGGTGACCGAGGCGAGACGATACATGGATTTTTCCGTGGCCGGCACTTGATTCTCCAAGTCCGCCCAGCCGAATCCCCGCGCCCACTGAAAATCATCTTTCATGAAGGCAATGGAAACCGCGGGGGTCCGATCACTCGCCATTTGCTTTGCCACCGTCTGCTCGATGGTTTTGATGGCGCCGGCAAAGCGGCCGGCTTCCTGCGCGCACAGCGGCAACACCCAAAGCAACAGCACCAGCACGGCAATGCGGCCTCGCAGCAGAGTTGTCATCGCGTTCTCCTTCCGGTTGAGAATGTGCGTTGGAAATAAGCGATTCATTTTGTCAGACACAAGTGCATTGACGCGACTGCGCGGCAGGATGCCCGATTCACCTCCATTCTTTTCCTGCGGGCCATCGTGACGCAGCGCGGCAATGGCGCACCATCACGGCTTTTT
>JAPKHB010000562.1 GCA_026647295.1 Planctomycetota bacterium
AGCGCCGCAGTGCGGCACTGTTCGATGGCCGACATGACCTTCAACTGCCCGAGGCTCAGGTGACCGTGCTGGGCGAGACGCCACGCCGGCCCGAAGGCGCGGAAGATGTCCGCGACCTCCAGTGCGGAGCGAGCCACGATGCGCCTACGCCGACTGCAAGGTCTCCAGCGGACTGACGACTTCGCGCAGCAGGTCGGTGGCGACCTGGGTGTAGATCACCGTGGTGTCGAGCTTCTTGTGGCCGAGCAGCGCCTGGATGATGCGGATGTCGACCTTCTGCTCGAGCAGGTGGGTCGCGAAGCAGTGGCGCAGCGTGTGCATCGACACCCGCTTGTCGATGCCCGCCGCCAGGGCGGCGGCCTGAACAGCGCGATTGAGCTGGCGCGGGCTCAGCGACTCGATCGGGTTGAGGCCCGGGAACAACCAGCCGCCATCGAGCATCTTGCCCTGCGCCCGGGCGACCCGCCACCACACGCGCAACCGCTCCAGCAGCAGGGGCGAGAGCATCGCGTAGCGATCCTTGCGGCCTTTGCCTTGCTCGACCCGCAGGGTCATGCGCCCGCTGTCGACGTCGCTGACCTTGAGCGAGACCACTTCGCTCGCTCGCAGTCCGGTCGCGTAGGCGAGCGACAGCGCCGTCTGGTGCTTGAGATTGTTGCAGGCGGCGATCAGGCGCGCGACCTCCTCGCGGCTGAGCACCACCGGCAAGCGCTGCGGCAGCCGGACCGGCTGCATTCGTGCCATCAACTCGCCGCGTTGAAGCGTGATATCGAAGAAGAACTTCAGCCCGCTGATGGCGGCGTTGAGCGACAT
>JAPKHB010000563.1 GCA_026647295.1 Planctomycetota bacterium
CCCAGCAGCGCGAGCAGCGTGGGCGTGACGTCCAGGACGCTGGCCTGTTGCAGGATTGCGCCGCGGCGAATCGCCGGGCCGGCGGCGATGATGATGCCCTCGAGCTGGTGATCTCCCGAAATCGTGCCGAGGTCGCCGGCCACGATGCGCTCGGCCGGAATCACGCGGCCATTCGGCAGCTTCACTTGCAGGCCGTGCAAATCGCCGATGGCCGGACTGAGCGAAAGTTCGAGATTGCCGTAGGGATCGGGCTTGACCTCGAACAGCGGCATATCTGCCGGCGTGAGGTGAATCGCCGCCAGATCGGCGCGCATCTTTTCCACTTGCACGGCCTCCTCCTGGCGGTGGCGAAAGAAAGTCGCGCCGCGAATGTTGAAGGAACGCACCTGCGCCGGCGGCCAGCCGAGCAATTCGATCAGCGCCTCCGGCAGGATGCGCACCGTGCGATCGGGCGTGCGGCCCTGCGCTTCCGGCACCGACTGAAAGCCGTGGTCCGACACCACAATCACATTGGTTTCGCCGCGGTCGAGCGCGGCCAGCGTGCGGCCGATCATGCGATCCACCGCCTCATAGGCCCGGTGAATCTTGTCGCCGTGTCGCCGGATTTCCGATGCGGCCACGTCATTGAAGCGCTCCGGTTCCATGAACTTCCAATAGTTGTGCGAGGTGCTGTCCACCAGCGTGAAAACATACATGGCCAATTCCGGCTGATACTGCTGCACCTGCCGGAGAAAGACATCGGAATAGACTGCGAAGCCGATGCGGCGCATCTGGTAGAACTTTTCGAGATAGCCGCGCTGCAGCCGCGTG
>JAPKHB010000564.1 GCA_026647295.1 Planctomycetota bacterium
CCGCAGTTGCCGCAATGATGAAACTGAGTTGGGTTTTCGGTTTGACAGTGACTGCAGCGCATGGCATGGCCCTGGTGATTTCGTTGGCAGCGGCTGGGGCATATAAGATAGCCGCGAATTCCAAATCCACAAGATGATTTTCAGGGCGAGGCCGCCGGCTCCAGATTGACACCACTGTCGTCCTAATTGTGCGGCCGGAAAACCGGGTGGATTGGCAGCTTTCGCCGCTCGCCAACGCCGTGTTGATTCGTGAACAGGTGCTGGCCGCGCCGCCGCCGCCGCCGGCCTCCGGCTGGGATGAGGAAGACCTGTTGTTACGCCTGTTGTTGGGGGTGATTTATCCCTTCTCGCTGCTGGTGGTGTTGCGCATGACCCGCCTGGGGGTGTTGCATTGGGAACGCAACTGGCGTGGCGCCGCTCTGCGCTGGCTGCGGCAAATGGCCGCGCGTCGCGGCTTGTCGGAGAGAGATTTTCAGGCGCAGCGCATCGTCAATTTTCTCACCGGCGTCGAGCGCCTGGTGCTCTACGGCGCGATCGTGATTTTGATTTCCTTCGGCTGGTTTGCGCTGTTTCCGCAGACCCAGCCGCTCGCCACGGCGCTGCTCGCCCGCATTATCGGCCCGCTGCTCGAGCTGATCGGCGGCGAGCAGCACAAGACCATGGCCACGGTCGGGCGCGTGCTCGATGCGCTGGTCGCGAGCGGCGCCGACCGCAGGAGTCTCGTCGTCGCGCTCGGCGGGGGCGTGGTCGGCGACATCGCCGGCTTCGCCGCGGCGATCTACATTCGTGGCATCC
>JAPKHB010000565.1 GCA_026647295.1 Planctomycetota bacterium
TTTCCGCCGCGCGCCTGATTTGCCGGCGCCGGCGCGTTTTCAGGACTTCAGTGATGAAGTCTGGCGCTTGCCGTTGCGCAACTGCCGGCCGGCAGCATCACCGGAAGTGATTTTTCGCACCGGTGGAGAATCGGGGCCGGACGGTTTGGCGGTGGATGGGGAGGGGCGAATCTACCTGGCTGCGGCACGCGCCGGCCAGCTTTGGCGCATTACGCCGCAATCCGGCAAAGGCGAATTGCTGGTAGACGAGCTGCCCGGTTTGGCGAGCATTGCGTTTGGCCGGGGCGCATTCGATCATCAATCTCTTTATGCGATGCAGATTCGCGGCGGTCGCGTGCTCCGACTGCAGGTCGGCGCCCGCGGCGCCAAGCTTCATCTGGGCGGGCATGGGAAATGATGGTAACCGCATACCAACGCCGCCTGCGGCCAAGATTTTGACCTCGCCGGAGATTCCCCCACTCGCGTCGTGCCTGGAGAGACACCCCAAGTTGCAAGCGCGCTGGAACAACTGGCATATGCCTGCGTATATTCCCCGCCGCTGTCCAGACACGACCGCGCGACCTTTGGTGTTCACATTCCCTTTCTGCCGGTGCCGCCTTCCGCATCGAGATCAGCCGGCAGTGAGGGCAGGCTCAGACGCGTGCGTCTATTCGACGCACCCTCTCCTACTTTCTGGTGAAGCAAGCCCGGTGTTTGCGGAGCATTCACGAGCAGGAGAAGCGTGCGCAGCGGTGAACCACAATCCCAAGGAGAAGCAATGCCAGACCTCAAGCTGAAACAAAACGTCATCG
>JAPKHB010000566.1 GCA_026647295.1 Planctomycetota bacterium
ATTCAAGACGATCTGAATCTATAATTTCAAATAACCTTTATATTTTCGCAGATTATCTTATCATTTTCCACCGGGCTGTGTAATTATCCTGATGGATGTTCTGTTCCATTAAAATGTTCGGTCTCTTGTAACTTGAGAGTGGATTCAGGGGCAAGTTTCGCAAGTTCGCCCAATCAGTCAAGAATTTTTCTCGCATAACTTTGGACTCATGGCGAAATTCTCACATAACTTGAGACTCGATATTTTGGGTTTGAAATCCAGATATCTACAAGCGTTGCTCCATAAAGAGCGAAGACTTTATGTGATCTTCGCTCTTTTAGTCCCAAGTTACGAGAGACTGAAACTCACCGCATTGGTAAGGAATCCCAAGTTATGCGAGAATCCGAGTCCAGTCCCAAGATACAAAAGACTCTACACAAGGCAGACAACGATCATATCACTGCCCCGGCCAGCCGATCTGCCCCTGCCCTTCACGCACTGCCCAATAGATGACTCCACCCCAATTCCAGGAACGCTGATATTGAGGATTGCTGATACTGCCGGCACCATCCATGCGTCGCAGGGTCAGGTTGGTATCCCAGTAGGCGTCCGGCGTACCATCATTGTTGATATCCGCCATTCTCACGGCAGGTAGATTTGCCACAGCAGATGGGGGAATCTCTCCACCGCTAGAATGACCCTCGCCCTGGAGGGCGGCGCCCCGGGCGTCTTCCGGGACAACGTCTGGGCGTATGGCCTGTACGGGGTGATCGGGAGCGACCGGTCGCCGGGGAACGCGACCATCACGTTC
>JAPKHB010000567.1 GCA_026647295.1 Planctomycetota bacterium
TGGGCCGTGAAGTCTGCACGTTGGTCGATCAAACTTACCAGCCCGGCCACTTTCTTTCTCGTTGGGATGGCCGCGATCGCGTGGGGAATCTCGTGAGCGGTGGCCTCTATTTTTGTGAATTACAGGCTGGCGGTCATCGGCAAATGACCAAGTTGTTGTTGCTGCGTTAGCCTGCGAAACCGCGCGCTGTTTTGGCCGGCCAGCGCCCGCGCGCGCGAGGGTCTCCTTGCCCTGCTTTCTCGATTTCCCTCCTTATCTGCCAAATCATCTGCTGGCAAGCCATCCTGGCAGGCGAGTTTCATTCTCCGTGATCATACTGCTTTCAAGTTTCTCAAAAACAGCGAGACGATTTCGCAACAAATCTGGCATATCAATTGCTTTTCATCCCCGGTTAAATCAATTGAATTTGTCAACTTGTCACAGCGCCCAGTAGAATGTCCACCGTGCAAGGTGAGGCAGCCGCTGTGCTTTGAGAGAATCTGTCAGTGACTTCCATCTCGCGGCAAGCAGTGCGGCGAGAGCATCATGGCTCCGAAGATGCGATTCAAAGACTACTACAAGATTCTTGGCGTGAGCGAGAAAGCCCCGCCGGAGGAGATCAAGAAATCCTACCGCCGGTTGGCCAAGCAATATCATCCTGATGCCAATCCCGGCGACAAGGCCGCCGAGGAGCGCTTCAAGGAGATCAACGAAGCGTATGACATCATCGGCGACGCAGAAAAGCGCCACAAGTACGATCAGTTGCGCTTCTACGGCCGGCCGGATGCCACCACCAACGGTGAATGGTTCT
>JAPKHB010000568.1 GCA_026647295.1 Planctomycetota bacterium
GTGCCCTCGGGGGTGCCGGCCTTCCCGAGCGTGTCGCCGCGCAGGGCGCCGCCCACGCCAATGCCGGTGTCCTGCGCGAGCCGCCGCGCGAGCCGGGGCTCGAGCGCGCGCTCGGGGAACACGGCGCGCACGTGCTGCTCTGCGACCGCTCGCTCGAGCTCGGCCAGGTCTCCGGCTGACGGCTGTGCGAAGCCGCTGGCCGCGGGGAACACGGCGCCGACCTGGCGCAGCGGGCTCGCCAGCGCGCCCGCGAGGAAGCCGGCGCAGACCGGGGCCCAGGCGATCGGGACCAGCGCGAACACGCCGAGCGTGATCCACGCGCCCTGCGAGACGGACTGATCGCCCTCCGCGAGGACCATGCCCACCATCCAGCTCGTGGGCGCGACCGCGAGGCAGACGCCGAGCACCACGAGGCGGCCCGCCAGCGAGGACATCCGGCCCGGGATCTCGAGGCCGCGCTCGCGCGCGACGAGCGAGATGAGCCCCGCCGCCGGCGAGAGGAGCCGGCCGAGGATGCCGTACGCGAGCGGCAGCGCGGCCGCGAAGCAGGCCACGGAGAAGAGCGCGGTCGCGACCACCGCCCACACGCCGATCATGAAGCGCACGCGCGCGGCGCGCTGGGTCGGCGCGCGCACCATCGCGGCGGCGGCGAGCGCGCGGGCGCCTTCGCCGTCGCAGGCCTCGTCCATGCGCGCAAGCCACGCCGACATGACGTCCTCGCGCTCGAAGGGCGGCAGGCGGCTGGTCATGCGCCACCACATGAAGGTGCCGTAGAGCGCGTAGTCGGCGT
>JAPKHB010000569.1 GCA_026647295.1 Planctomycetota bacterium
CGCCGTGGACCGCCACGAACTCACGGCAGACCCGGCAGCCGGCGGCCGTCCCGGCGGGGCGGTCGTAGCGGGCGCAGATGGGGCAGCGGGGCCAGCGGGGGGCTCCCACACCCGTCGTCTCCACGGCCGTGCCGTTGGGCCCCGTGGGGTTGGTGGGGTTGCTGGGGTTTGTCCCGGTCGTTCCCGCTACGCGCGTGCGCGCGTGTGCGCGCGTATTCGGATCGGCGGTAGCAAACCCCACTAACCCCACTAACCCCACCCGGTAGGCGACGGGGCTCGTCCGCGACACCCGCTCCAGCCTCATTCCACCGACGATCCGGCCCACCACGCTCTTGAGGCGCTGGCCGATGCTCGTCACGTTGGGTCGCTCGGGGTCGCCCTTCCCGTCGAACGCCGCGAGCGCCAGGCGCAGTGCGCTCCCGGCTGCCGCCTGCGACACGGCCTGCGCGACGGTCGCGGACTCCTTCCCGAGCGCCTCGTGCCACGCGGTCAGCAGGGCCGCGAGGCGCTCCCGGTCCTCATCGACGCTCTCGACGCGCTCGCGGCACGCCAGGGGGTCGCCCGCTCCGGCCCAGAGGCACGCTCCGCGCACGAGGGCGTCCCAGGACTCGAAGGATCCGAGCGGCGGGAGCCCGTGCCCCGGCCGGCCGGCGACGTGGTAGGCCCTCAGGAGCGTGAGCGCCGCCGACAGGAGGCGCGGGTGCTCGGCCTGGGCGTACTCGCGAAGCTTCGGGTGTCGGAACCCGCCCGGGGGCTGGCGCTCCTCGGGGCGCTCGACGGTCGGGACCT